>NZ_JBFHKV010000595.1:0-5239 GCF_041595215.1 Stieleria sp.
CGAGACCGCGGCTGTGTGGGGCTGGGCGTGAGCGGTTGCATCGCTTCGTTTGACGACGTTTCGGTGCGTCGATTGTCCGAGGACGACAGCGATGTCTCTGGGGCTGTGGGGGCTTGTGAGACGGTTGCCCATCGAGGTTATTCAGCCGTCGCACCGGAGAACACGTTGGTCGCGATCAGCGAGGCGATCCAGGTTGGCGCCAGCGGCTGCGAATTTGATGTCTACCGCTGCGGCGATGGGACGGTCGTCTTGATGCACGACAAGACCGTCGATCGCACCACCGACGGAACGGGACGTGTCACCGAACTCAGTCTCGATCATCTCCGCCAACTCGATGCAGGGTCATGGAAAGATGCCCGTTTTGCCGGGCAGCGTGTGCCGACGCTCAAGGAGGCACTGCGGCGGCTCCGCGGTACAGGCTGTCAACCGGTGGTCGAAATCAAGATGGAAGGGATTTCTCAACAGGTGATCGACGACGTCCGCGCGTTGGACATGGTCGATCAAGTTGCGGTGATCGCATTCAGCCAACAGGTGGTGCGGGAGATCCGCGAATTGGAACCGAGACTCACCTGTGCCTGGCTGTTTGGCGATGCCATCGAAGGCACAGCGGCCGAACAAGCCGATTGGTTAAAAAGGCGTGCCGATCAATGCAACGCAACCATCTTGGATTTGAACTACAAAATCCTTTCACCGGCTCTGGTCGCCGAGCTGAAACAACGCGGCTTGGCGGTGTGGACCTGGACCGTGAACGAGGCCGCGGTGATGCGTGCGTTGCGTCGCTGGGGCGTGGACAGCATCACGACCGATCGGCCGGATCTGTTGACGGCGGCTGTTGAACCGTGACGCCCAGGTGATGAAACAGAAACGCGCAGGTATCGACCACCTGTTCGATCTTCTGTGACAGACCGGAATCACCGCCGTGTCCGGCGTTGGCACTGGTCCGCAACAGCACCGGCAGACCCGATGTGGACGCCGCTTGCAGACGTGCCGTCATCTTG
This sequence comes from Stieleria sp., assembly GCF_041595215.1. Lineage (NCBI taxonomy): Bacteria > Pseudomonadati > Planctomycetota > Planctomycetia > Pirellulales > Pirellulaceae > Stieleria > Stieleria sp. Next base: position 999 of record NZ_JBFHKV010000595.1, read on the forward strand.
CGGGATTGCATCGGATCGACACGCGGGTCGTTGGCGCCGGTAAAGAAGATGACCGCCGGGTAGTTCGTTCCATCGGTGACGTTATGAAATGGCGAATAGGCCCGCATGGCTTTGAAGTGGTCGGGGTTTTGGACCGTGCCGAATTCGGGAATGTTAAATGATCCGTTGGGCGACAATTCGACACGCAGCATGTCGTAGATGCCGACCGAGGACACCACGGCTTTGGCCAGATCGGGATGCTGCGTCAGGGTGGCGCCCATCAACAAGCCGCCGTTGGAACCGCCCATGATCGCCAGCTGGTCCGATGTCGTGTAGCCGTTGTCGATCAAGAAGCGAGCTGCCGCGTAGAAGTCGTCAAAAACGTTTTGTTTTTTGGTCAGGTTTCCGTCCAAATGCCAGGCTTCGCCATATTCACCGCCGCCGCGAAGGTTGGCGACGACATAGGTGACGCCATTCTCCAAGAGCACTTTGTTGCTGGCGTTGAAACGCGGCGTCAAATTGATGCCGTAGCCTCCGTAGCCGTACAGCACCAGTGGGCCGGGGCCGTCGGCCGACGCGGGACGCATGATGTTGACCGGTACCTTCGTGCCGTCTTTGGAGACGGCAAACTGGCGGGTCACGCGGACGTCGCTCATGTCCACCGGAGTCTCGCTGGACAGCGGTGTTTTGATGGTCGTTTCGTCGGATGCGTCGTAATGAAACCAGAGCGTCGGATCGACGTAGGAGCTGTTGTAAAACAAGATGTCATCACCGGTGAGCGGCTCGAGCCCGCCGACGCTGGAGATCGGCAATTGCTTGGGTTTGGCCAGCGCATTCCCGTCGCGATCAAAGACACGAATTTCCGAAGGGCCGCCGAGTTGGTAGGTGACGTAGATCCGGTCCTCGGTCGCGACCAGACTGGGCGGTGCGCGATAGAAACTGGTCACGATCGTGTCCTCGCTCTCGGGGATCAGCGGTTCGGCCAACGCGCCTTTGGTTGTCAACGTTGAAATCCGAACGATCTTGCCACGCGGTGCGTCCTCGCGGGTAATGGCAAGGATGTCTCCGCTGGGCTCGAACGTCGCCTGGACCAATTTGTCTCCGAAGTGACTGAATTGGGTCCAGTGCCCGTCGGCCCGTCGCACGTAATGTGCGAACTCACCGCCATCACCGTTTTGGACATTGCACAGAACGCGACCGGTTTGATGGTGAACTTCGACTTCGATCTCTGCGATTCTTGGAAAGTCGGTTCCCAATTCGAAGCGATCATCAGCGCTGTCGGTGCCGAGCTGATGGAAATAGAGTTGCTGATAAAAATTCAGATCGACCTCTGCGCGCTCACCCGGTCGCGGGTGCCGGGTGTAATAAAAACCTTTGCCGTCGGGCGCCCAAGCGAGGTCGCCACCTGCTGTTCCTGAATTGACGCGTGGGACGGTTTCGAAGACTTTTTCGCCGCTGTTGCAGTCAAAGACCGACACGTCGCCGACTTCGCTTCCGCCGCTGGACAACGAGATCGCGACCAGTGATCCGTCGGGTGACGGTTCGAACCAATCCACCGAGGTTGTCCCTTCGGTATCGACCACGTTGGGATCAAACAGCACGCGAGCCTTGTCCAGGTCGTCAAGTGAATCGAAGCTGATCAAGAACGGCTGCTCTTTGGGCGGCTGACTCTTCATCGCAAAGTATCGACCGGCGGCGAAGCGAACGCCGCTGTAGGAATCATGTTGCGCGGTCATGATCTCGGTCACGCGTTTGCGAATCGCATCGACGCCGGGCAGTCCGTCCAGATATTCCCGCGCGTGCGCGTTCTGGTCTTCGCTCCAACGTTTGACTTCTGCGTCGTTCCAGTCTTCCAGCCAGCGATAGTTGTCGACGACGTCGACGCCATGGTAGGTGTCAACGGTCGGCGAGGTGCGGGTTGCCGGCGGCTGTGCCGGTAGGGGATGGGACGACAAAACGGTGATCACTCCGGCAAACAGAACTTTCAGTTGAGGGTGACGGTGGGGCATGTGGCGCTCGCGTGCTTGGTTCGGGATCGATTGTTGGTGGACGGTAGAGTGGAGGTCGCGGAGGCGTTCGGCGGTTGAAGTTGAGGGGGGCCCGGACGCTGGCGCGAACCGGCTGATATCAATTGATGATCAGCCGTTTGGCGCCAGCCTACGGGCCCTGCGCTGGTCAAAACCTTGTCGATTGAGCGGTATTGGGCTCGCGCCAAACGGCTGATTCGACGGACCAGCGTGTGAGCGAGGTCCGCGACTGCCGTTTGTTAATGTATCGATTTGTGTCAAAAGGTGCTGCCTGGTCGACGACGGGGCCCCAAACCGCTCCGTGGCGGCACGCAATTTCGCACTCGACCGTCCAAGGAGACCCGTCAAACGCGGAGATTGTGACACACCGGCCTCGGTTTGTTGGTTTGCGGTCGGCGGTGCTGTGTGCGGACTTCGTCGGCCGTGGGCGGAAAATCGTCGTTAGTGTTCGGGCGTATCTAGTAGCGAATACCGCAGAAGGACTGCTATACTTACGTACTTAGGAACGAGCGGAAGGGAAGGACCATGGTCGCTTCAGGCCAGGCACGCTTGCCCGCTCGATCTTAAGCTCGTCTGCGATTCTGGGGCATCGCACTGCTCAATAACATGCACGGATCGCCAGCGATGATTGGTCCGAATCAAGACCGTTCGACCTTCGTCCCCATCCACCGAAATCTGTCGGATCGGTTGGCAAAGACAGCGTGCAGCATCTCGGACAAACTGCAATTGTCCCTACAGCGACTCGAAGCGACCGGCGCCTTTGATTCCGGTCAAATGCGATTGATCGAGGAAGAGTTTGCCGCGGTGTGGGGTTCGGAGGATTCGTTTCACCACATTTCGTTGCTGCAGCCCGGTGATCAGATCGAACACTTTGTGATCGATCAACTGTTGGGGTGTGGTGGCGAAGCGCATGTGTTTCGGGCTCACGAAGCGGGCACGGGCAAAGTCTTCGCGATCAAAGTGCTGCATAACGCGCGGACGAGCGAGCGGTTTCATCGCGAAATGAAGATGGTGCAGCAGGTGGCGCACCCCAATATCGTCACCGCGTATGAGGTCGGCGAAATACACGGCATGCCTTACATCGCGATGGAATTGATGCAAGGTCCGGATCTCAATGCCATGGTTGCCGACAGCGGACCGATGGATTGGCGGCGATCCTCGGCGTACATCTTGCAAGTCGTCCGCGCGTTGGCACATGCGCATTGCCGCGAACTGGTCCACCGAGACATCAAGCCGGGCAACATCATTCTCAATGGCAACGATCAAGTCAAACTGGTCGACTTGGGGTTGGCGTCGATGCGAATCGGATCGTTAGAAGAAGAGACGCAGTCGTTCAATTTGACGCGAGAAACGCAAATCGCCGGAACGTTGCCGTACATGGCACCCGAGCAGGCCAAATCGCTGTCCAGGGCCGATGTCCGTTCGGACATCTATAGCCTGGGCGCCACCTGGTTCTACCTGCTGACCGGGAAGATTCGTGTCCGCGGCAAGACGTTTTCGCGGCAATACCGGAATCTCGTTTCCAAGCGGCGGTTTCGCGAGATCCCCTCTGACTGTCTGCCGCCGAATCTGTTGCAGATCTATTCCAAGATGGTCGCATACGATCGACGTCAACGCTACCAAAGTTGTTTGTCGTTGGAGCAAGACTTGGGGAAGGCATTGGAGGATTTGGGGCAGAACGTCACTTCACAACAGCTCAGTGTGTTGATCGTTGAAGACAGCCAATCGGACATGTTGTTGGCGGTCGAATTGCTCAAGATGGCCAATGACAGTTTGATGATTCATCAGGCAACTTGTTTGTCCGACGGCATCGAAATCCAAGCCGAGCATTCCGTCGATCTGGTCTTCCTGGATCTGACGTTGCCCGACAGCGCGGGGGTCGCGACGGTGGAGCGTTTCCGCAGCGAGCACAGCGAGGTGCCGATCGTGGTGCTGACGGGACTTTCCGACGAACAGGTCGCCGAGGCCTGTGTGAATGCGGGGGCGACTGACTTCATTTCCAAAGATGAGTTGACCGCCCACCAACTCGAGCGCGTGATCTTCGTCACCTTCTCCCGACACGCCGCGCTGGAGAATTGAATCCGCGCCGCGAGGTCCCAGCGAATCGATTCGCCGCCGGGTCGTCTCACGGTGTTAGCGGAACGGCGCGAGCCGTCTGGTATTAGCGTCGAAAGACCGGAGGGCTCGCGCCCTGCCGCTAACAAGAAACACTCACGGTGTTAGCGGAACGGCGCG
>NZ_JBFHKV010000596.1:0-5234 GCF_041595215.1 Stieleria sp.
CAGCGGCACGATGACGCTGACATCCATCACCGAAGACGATCTGACCAACTCGGGCAATACGGTCGCCAGTGTCCTGCTGAGCGCCGGCGGCGACCGCGTCACCGACGTTGACATCGGGGCGGTCGAAGGGATTGCGATTACATCCTGGAACAACGGCAACGGCACCTGGCAATATTCGACCGATGCCGGTGGAACCTGGAGTGACATCGGAGCGGTATCGAACACGTCGGCGCTGTTGTTGCGTTCGAACGATCTGATTCGACTGGTGCCTAACGGCGTCGGCGGCACGTCGGCCGATGTGACTTTCCGCGCCTGGGACCAATCCGTCGGGGCGTTCGGAACCAAAGTTGACACGTCCTCCAATGGCGGAATCACCGAGTTCAGTTCGGCCACCGAAACGGCTGCGATCACGGTCACGGATGTCAATGACGCGCCGGTGTATGATCCCGCGGGCGCGACGACGCTTTCGACTCTTACCGAGGACGAAACGGCAAACGGCGGAGACACCGTCGCATCGATCATCGCCAGTGCCGGTGGTGACCGGATGACCGACGTGGACGCCGGGGCATTGGAAGGGATCGCGATCACGTCGCTCGTCAGTGGCGGCGGCACCTGGCAGTACTCCGTCGACGCCGGAGCGAGTTGGACCGACATCGGCTCGGTTTCCAACGCTTCCGCTCTGCTGTTGCGGGACAGCGATCTGGTGCGATTCATACCCGACGCGGAAAACGGAACCACCGCCAGTTTTGACTATCGCGGTTGGGACCAAACGACGGGGACCGCCGGCACGAAAGTCAGCACCGCAACCAACGGTGGCACGTCAGCGTTTTCTACGGCGATCGAATCGGCCGATATTGTTGTCACCAGCGTGAACGATGCTCCCGTGGTCGACAACACCGGCAGCATGACACTGACGTCGATCAATGAAGACCAAACCAGCAACGCCGGCGACACGATCAGCGCGATCATTGCCAGCGCCGGCGGTGACCGGATCACCGACGTTGACAGCGGGGCCATCGAAGGCGTCGCGATCACGTCGCTTTCCAGCGGCAACGGTACGTGGGAGTATTCCACCGACGGCGGATCGTCGTGGACCGCAGTCGGCAGTGTTTCCAGCACGTCCGCGTTGTTGTTGCGAGCGGTCGACCTGGTTCGTTTTGTTCCCAACGGCGAATCGGGCACGACGGCCAGTTTTGATTTCTATGGCTGGGATCAAACCAGCGGGACGGCAGGAACCCAAGTCGACGCGTCGGTTCGCGGCGGCGTCACGGCATTCAGCAGTGCGGCAGAAACCGCCAACGTGACCGTGACCGACGTGAACGATGCGCCGGTCACCGGCACCTCCGCAGGCGTCGCGGCCTATTCGGAAAATGCCGTCGCGACAGTCGTCGATTCACTATTGACGATCGCGGATGTGGATCCCGTTGATCTCAACGGCGGCCAGTTGACGGTCACGATTTCCGCCAACGCCACCGCAGACGATCGATTGACGATCTCGCCCGGCGGTGCGATCACGTTGCTGGGGACGGGGGTGTATCACAGCGGGACACAAGTCGGGACGCTGACCGGTGGCACGGGGACGGCACCGCTGGTGATCACGTTCAATGGCAACAGCACACCCGCGATCGCTCAGGAAGTCGGACGACAGGTCAGCTATTTCAACGTCTCGGACGATCCCTCTTCATCGTTGCGCACGATCGACTTTGTGGTGACCGATGGCGACGGCGGCACGAGTAACACCTCACAACGGTCGTTGTCTGTGACAGCCGTCGATGATGACCCGATTGCCGTCGACGACCACCATGGGCTGAAATTTGACGGCATCGACGATCGGGTGAACATGGGCGTTAGCGCGGTTCTGGAAGTCAGCAACCAGCTGACGATGGAGGCCCGCATTCGCCCCGATGCTTATCCCGCATCCTCAAGCATCATTCTGAACAAGGAAGGCGAGTACGAAATCGGCATCACGTCGACGGGCAACCTGCGGTGGGCCGTCGCGAACACCACGCCCGGTTGGGCCTGGCATGACACCGGGTATATCGTCCCGCTCAATGAATGGACTCACGTTTCGGTGGTCTATGACAACGGCACGATGAGCACGTACGTCAACGGCAATCTGGTCGAAACTTATTATGGATCGGGCAGCATCGGGGATGCGCACGCCACGAAGGATGACTTCATCGTCGGCGGGCGACAAAACAACCCGGTCGGTCAGTATTTTTCCGGAGAGATCGACGAAGTTCGAGTTTGGAACGTCTCCCGGACTCAGAACGAAATCCGCACCAGCCTCGACCAATCCCTGGCCGGAACCGAAACGGGCCTGATCGGTTACTGGAGCTTCGATGAAGGGACGGGGACGAGCACCGCTGACTTGACGGCCAATGCCAACACGGGATCACTCGTCGACGGCGGTTCGGGAACGGTCGGGCCGCAGTGGACCGGCTATTCGACCAACCAGGACACGCCGCTGACCATCAATCTGGCCGACGGAATCCTCGGCAATGACCTCGATGGCGAGGGAGATCCACTGACGGTCACGCAGGTCAACGGCAGCGGGGCGAATGTCGGTTCGACGTTTACCTTGCCATCGGGAGCGCTGTTGACCGTCGCCGCGGGAGGGGACTACCAGTATGATCCCAACGGCATGTTTGATTATCTCGCGCCCGGGCAGACGGCGATCGATTCGTTCACCTATCAAGTCGATGATGGCAACGGCGGAACCGATACGGCGACGGTCAAGGTGACCATCACCGCGATCAACGACGCTCCTCTGGGCACAAACCTGAACGCGGCCGAGACCTACACCGAGGACGCTTCGCTGGACCTGACGGACATTGTGGTCAGCGATATCGATGACGCCAATCTGACGGTGACATTGACGCTGTCGGATGTTGCCGCGGGTTCGTTAAGCACCGGCACGTCGGGTGCGGTGACGTCGTCCTTTGCTGCCGGTGTTTGGACCGCCAGCGGTGCGGTGGCGGATGTCAATGCGTTGCTGGCCGGCGTGACATTCTCGCCGACTGCAGATTATGCCAACGACTTCACGATCGCGACCAGCGTCGACGATGGACTGGCACCACCGGTGACGGGGATCAAAACGATGACCGCCACGCCCATCAACGACGCACCCGTGCTGTCGGCCGGTTCGGTGAATGACCTGACGGTGCTGGAGGATTCCGGATTCACCTCGCTGGGTCTGGGGGCGGTCCACTACGGCCCGGGCGGCGGAAGCGATGAGTTATCCCAAACCCTCACCTACCAAGTCACTGTTGTGCCATCGGGATCACTCGGAGCAATCTACTTGGCCGATGGCGTAACCACCGTGACGACGTCGACCTATACGTTGGCAGAGCTCCAAGGCATGCAGTTCCGACCCACCGACGATGCCAACGGCGGACCTTCGTTCTTTTCGTACCAGGTGATCGATGACGGTGGCGGAACCGACACCCTCGTCCAGTCGATTCAATTGAACATCACCGCTGTCAACGATGCTCCGGTTGCCACCGCCGATGCCTACACGGTCAACCCCCAAGCGACGTTGTCGGTCGCCGACCCGGGTGTGATTTTTAACGACACGGATGTCGATGGGCACACGATGTCGACGATTCTTGTGACCGGACCGAACCATGGGACGTTTTCGCTACAGCCCGGCGGCGCGTTCACCTACACGCCCAACACCGGTTTCTTTGGGCGAGATTCGTTTTTCTATTCAGTGACCGATGGTTCGCTGGTCAGTAGTGCGGTCGAGGTGACGATTGAGGTTCTGCTTGCACCGGCGCCAACATCGTTTTCGAACACGTCCTCGAGTGCTTCGTCGAACGCTCCAGCAGAAATGACGACGGACAGCGGAGAGGAACCGGGAAGTGGCGAGGATCCTTTGTCGCAAAGCGATTCGGCCGACGAGTCTCAGATGGAGGAATCCGTCGACAGTGCCGCCGGCGCGATTCAAGCGGCGCTGGACGCGGCTGCACAAGCCGAGCGGTTGGCAAATGCCAAGGGCGGACCCGAGGCGGATGGAAATTCCGGGACACTAGGCGACTTCAGCGGCGATTCGTCGGGGCGGCTGTTCAGTGTTTACGGCGTCTCCGAGAACCAGGTATCTGCCGCACGTTCAGCCTCGTCTGAATCGACGCAACTGGAACGTTTGCTTCAGCAGGACATTCGACAAGCCATCCTCTGGACTCAGTGGGATGATCTCGAGCAGCAGGAAGAATCTCCGATGCTGGTCTACGTCGGGGCAGCGGGCGCCGGGATGAGCGTGTTTTCCATCGGATACGTGTTCTGGGCACTCCGCGGCGGGGCGTTGATGACGGTGTTTGCCTCCAGTTTGCCCGCCTGGCGGTTCATCGACCCGATCGCAATGCTCTCGGCCTATCGCAGTTCCCTGGGGACGGCCGACGAGGGACTGGAGTCGTTGCTGAAACGTGGCCAGTGAGTGCGCGCCCTGACAACGGGCGGCGAAGACGCACGCGACGTCGTACCACCCGTATGATCGGGTTGACCGTCATGCGCCCTACCATCGCTCACGGCGGTTGTCCCGCAATCCGCTCTGCCACGATTGCCCGAGCGCCCCTCCTTTTGATTCTGACTTAGAGTTGGACGGTGAAAGACGGCGGCCGCGGGGGTGAGGAATGTCGAATTCACCGGGCACACCCCACCAAATTGGATCCACCACCTTGTCCGCTCAGAACTGCCAACGCGTTTTTGACTTCTACCCGCTGGAAGACAGGATTCTGTTGAGCGCGGACGGATTTGATGCCGGCGAATCGGTTCCCAACGCCGACGTCGAAATTCTCGACGCGTTGATGGCCGAGATGCTCCAATCGGGACCCGCCGGTACGACCGACCAATTGTTCGGTACCCCTCACGTCGATTCTGCCGACTCAGAACCGGATCAAGCCCACTCGAATGATTTGGCCGAGACGCCTTCATTCGATCCCACGCGACGTCTGGAGGTCGTCTTCGTTGACGCCGGTGTCGAAGACTCTGAGACGCTGTTGGCGGGTTTGCGCGACGGTTCGGCGGACGGCACGCAGTGGTCAATCGTTCGGTTATCGTCCGATGGAGACGGGATCACACAAATCACACAAACGCTGGCGGAGTTATCCGGAGTCGATGCGATCCACATTGTCAGTCACGGCGATGGCGAAGGCATCCAACTCGGCGGCGTCCGTCTGGACGTGGACACAGCCGAAGGATACGCCGGTGACATCGCCGCCTGGGCCAACTCACTG
>NZ_JBFHKV010000597.1:0-5234 GCF_041595215.1 Stieleria sp.
AGAGTGCCAGAAAATGTTGCGTTCAGGAAGGGATCGACCCGACAGGAGTGGCACCCAGGAACTGCCATCGATGCTCTGGGTGGTGGGCAGCTTCGCACCGGCCAACTCCGCGAACGTCGGCATCAAATCGACACCCGTGATTGGTGTGTCGCACGTGCTGCCCGGTTTGACCACGCCGGGCCAACTGACGCAGGCCGGAACGCGTATCCCGCCTTCGTAAAATGCGCCCTTGGCTCCCTTGAGCGGTTCACACCAGGTGACCCCGGACGCACCGCCATTGTCGGACGTGAACATGAACACCGTGTTTTCTGTCAGCCCCTGTTGTTGAAGCTTCTCGCGGACACGGCCGACGCTGGTGTCGACCGCTTCGATCATCGCCGCATAGGTCGGGTTCCACTTGCGGTCCCAATCGCGACTTTCCAGCTTCTTTTTGTATTTCGCGACAACCTCTTTGCGTGCCCGGATCGGCGAATGCACGTCCCAATGGCAAAGATAAATAAAGAACGGGTTCGAGTGATTCTGGTCGATGAACTCGCAGGCGGCATCGGTCAGGTTTTCGGCGACGTCGATGTTGCCGTAGAATTTTTGGCCAAGCCCGGCGCCCAACCCATTGGTGTCGTTGACGTCAAACCCTTGTCCATCGGGGCCCAGGTGCCACTTGCCGAAATGGGCGGTTTTGTAGCCGGCGTCATGGAGGACTTCTGCGATCGAAATCACGCTGGGCGGGAGGGCGCCCTTGGAGGGGAAAACGCCATCACCCTTCTTGTCCTTGTTGCGCGGGACCAGAAACTTCATCTTCGAAGAGTCTCCCTTGGCCCTCATCCCCGGCGTCCACATCTGTGTGCGGGACACGTACATACCCGACATGATGCAGGCGCGTGATGGCATGCAATTGGCTGCCCCGGGATAAGCCGACGTAAACTCCATGCCGGATGCACACAGCGCGTCGATGTTCGGCGTTTCGTAAAACTCCGCACCGTTGTAACCGACGTCCGACCAGCCCAGGTCATCCGCCATGATGTAGACGATGTTGGGCCGATTCGTCGATTCGGCCTTCAGGAGCGTGGGAACCAGACTCTGCATCAACAGACATGCCGCGGCTAGCAACGCGAGACGAGCGGTTCGGTGAAGCAGATGACGTGGGAGCATGGGGCGGCAACCGAAAGATGTTGAAACAACGAACCGAATCATCATATTCGATCATCATCACGTCTGCCGCGTCGGTTGATTCAGTTTTTTCCTTGGAAAATAAAGTGAACACCCAAAGAACGGGCATACGTGTTGGTGTACAGCCTTTAGGCGCATCCCCGTGACGCCTTGGGCGTCCGCTGTGTTAAAGAGAATTGCCTATGGCCCAATACCGCTAAGTTAAGACCAACGGGGAGGCCCGGACGCTGGCGCGAACCGGCTGATATCAAACGATGATCAGCCGTTTGGCGCGAGCCTACGGGCCCCGGCACGAGGAAACGACGCTTAACTTAGCGGTGTACAGCCTTTAGGCGCATCCCCGTGACGCCTTGGGCGTCCGGCGTGTCAAGGAGAATCGGCTAAAGCCTAGACACCAACACTCAGATGCGTGCGGTTGGTGGCGACAGGAGTGGAGCCATCGTCGAACGGCGACGCGACCGCTAGGGGAACAGGCCGCGGGCTAATTTGGCTTGCTCGACACGTTGGATGCCTTCGATCAGTGCGGCGGTTCTCAAGTCGATGCTCTGGCGTGCCGAGCGGTCGAGCGCGCGGCGAAACGCGTCGACCAGGATCGTGTGCAACCGGCTGTTGATCTCGTCCAGCGTCCACGTGTAGTTCTGCGTCCCCTGCACCCATTCAAAGTACGACACGGTGACGCCGCCGGCGTTGCCGACAATGTCCGGCAGCACAAAGATGTCTCGGTCGTGCAAGATTTCGTCGGCCTCCAACGTGGTCGGCCCGTTGGCGCCCTCGGCAAGGATCTTGCACTTGACGCGATCGGCGTTGGCCTGCGTGATCTGATTCTGCATCGCCGCCGGAGCCAGAATGTCACAGGGCAACTCGAGCATCGCTTCGTTGCTGATCGCTTCACCGTCCGGGTAGCCTGCCAACACACGATTCTCGCGGGTGTAGGCGAGCAGCGACGAAACGGACAGACCGTGTGGATTGTAGATGCCGCCGGTGACATCGCTGACCGCGATCACCCGAGCCCCCAATTCCTCTAAGAACCGCGCGGCGTTGCTGCCGACGTTGCCGAATCCCTGCACGACGACCGTGCTGCCATTGAGATTCAGCTCCAGGTGCTCGGCCGCTGCAGCGATCAAGTACACCAGTCCGCGCCCGGTTGCTTCGCTGCGACCTTGCGATCCACCGAGGACAACCGGTTTGCCGGTCACGACGGTGGGGACGGTGTAGCCGATCTGCTGGCTATACGTGTCCATCATCCACGCCATCTCACGCTCGCTGGTGCCCATGTCGGGAGCCGGAATGTCTTTGTCCGGGCCGATCATGTCCAGGATTTCGGTGGTGAAGCGACGCGTCAATCGTTGCAGTTCGTGGCCGGTCAAAATCGTCGGGTCGATGCGGACACCTCCCTTGGCCCCGCCGAACGGCAAACGCATCAGGGCGCACTTCCACGTCATCCACATCGCCAACGCCGAGACCTCGCCCAAGTTGACGTCTTCGTGATATCGGATGCCTCCCTTGGTCGGGCCCATGGTCAGCAGATGTTGCACGCGATAACCAAACACCGTTTCAACTTCCTGATAATCATCGCGTCGGAAGGGAAACGTGACGGTCAGGGTGCGTTGCGGAAACAGCAGCCGCTCGCGCAGGTTGTCATCGAGTCCTACAATCTGTGCGGCCTTCAAGAACTGCTGTTTGGCCAGGTGATACATGGGAGATTGCCACTCCGCCTGCTCCGCCGCGGTGCGTTGAATGGCATATCGAAGCGAGCGCCCGAGTCGATTGGCATCAATTTTTCCTTTGACCAGATAAGCCTCCGCACCCTCTTCGACCGCTTTGGCGGCCAGGGTCAGGTCATCGCTGCTGGTCAACACGACCACGGGAACATCACCGGCGGCGAGGGACACGCGGATGAACGTGTCCAGTCCCTGGCTATCCGGAAGCGTTAGATCCGAGAGGATCACGTCAAACGAACCGCGTGAAATCGCGGCGAGCGCCTCGGCGAGCGTTTCGACCGTCTCCACATGAAACGGGACGCCGACTGCCTTGGACAACAGCCCCTTGATCACCATGCGGTCGACTTGGCTGTCTTCTATTAGCAAAACCTTGGCAGACGCCATCGGAGCACTCCTTGTCGAAAACAGGCACGGGAGCCGACCACCTGCGTTTCGCATGACGACGCGCTGGGGTCACTCGTTGAGTATGTACCCTTGGAGAGTCCGCTGCAACAAAACGAAGGCGTTTAAGACGGAGACGATCACGAATCGACTTTGTTTTGACGTTCCCCGACGCAATTCTGAAGAACGCTCGTCAAGTCCAACAGAATCGATGAGACAGCTGCGCGGTACCGGTTCCAAGCGTGTCACGGATCGATCCTTCATGCACTGCGCCTTCATGTACTGCGCCTTCATGTAATGCGATCGGTCGCACCTGCCCGTGCGAGTTCGTGATGAAGAGCCTGATGCGGATGGCGGGCTGGCGGCTTATCCCGCGTCAACGGGCAGGGTCTGAACTTTCTTGACCTCTGACAGTTCGCCGCGATGGGCGAGGACCAGGACTTCTGCGCCCGGATCGATGTCGACCAATCCGCCGACCACGATCCTGCCATCATCCAGGCTGGTGGTGCCTCGGATCGGGCGTCCGTTCAGGTCCAGGATCTGAACTTCGGCACCGGGAATCGTTTTGATTTCAGGCAGCCGACTGGCAGGAAGACGCCCCGTTTGCGACGCGGTCGTTTGCAGCAAACCACCGCCGCGGGGCGTTTGCTGTGGCGGATCCACCAAGTTGCGGATCCGCAGGTCGATCGACGGATCTTCTTTTCCAGGATCGAACTCCATTTCCAGGAAGTTCCAGTAGAACGGTTCACCGTCGGCGTGCGGCGACAGGTTCGGATCGGAAAACTCTTTGTGATACAGGCAATGAATCGTCAGATCGCGTCCATCGACGTCTTTCATCTGGGGGCCGAACCCCGGAATCACGCCGCGACCCCCGCTGCGACCGATCGGACCAAAACTGGATTCGATCACGCGATGGGTCTGGTTGGTCATGATCGAACCGTTGTGGACGTCGCCGTAAACGGTCACGACGCCGTCTCGCCCGCCCAGCAATTCCAGCACACGATCGGCACCGGCTTTGACCCAGCCGGCATAGTCGGCGGTCACCCGATCGCGTTGGCTGAACTTCATCGGGTGTTTGCCGCTTTCGAAATCGCCCCGTCCGCCGGTCCAAATTGTGTGCAAGCCGTTGATCCCGGTCAAGCAAATCAATCGAGACGAATCGGTGGCGAGCAGTTCTTGCAACCAGGCGAATTGTTCTTCGCCCAGCAGGCTGCGTGTCGGGTCGGTGCGGTCATAAAGGCTCTTGAAGGCACCCCAGCCCTGCTCGCGCCAGACGTCGACGTTCTGGCTGCTTCGCCACAATCGTGAATCCGTGATCACGAACGTGAAGTCGCGATGGGGCATTTTCCAAGCCCGCCACTTCTTCGGATTGGCCAACGGATCAACCTCTTCGTCGCCGGTGATCAGGTGGTGGACGATTTGGAAGTTGCGTCGCATGTACGACGCGTCTTGCCCCAGCCCATCTTGTCGCCGAATGATGATCTGCTCGGGCCCTTTGACGTCGTCCATGCCGTAGTCATGGTCGCCGGGATTGATCACGTTCCAGTGGCGCATCAATTGCCAACGGCTGGTCGGGCCACAAATCGATTGGGTGACGATCTTGTAGGCGTCATCGGTGCTGGGCGGATACAACACCAGTTCCATGTACCAAACGTCGTCTTCCCAGACCATCACTTGAAAATCGTACGCTTCCAAATGGGAGTAGGCGCCTTCGGTCGGTTGGTCGCGAAATTGCCAAACGTTGTTGCCGCCGTTGATCGTGTACCCGTTGTCGGTCTTCTGTTGCAGACCACTGGTGATGGCATGGCAGGACAGACCACACAGCCGATACGGTGCGACGAGTCGGGGCAGGCGTCCGACATAGTTTCCACTCTCTGGTACGTCGCCGACCAATCCCGTCCCCGGGCCGACGGCGGCCGTGCCGATGCGTGGATCCGCCGTCACGTCGACCCCATCCTTCCAAAC
>NZ_JBFHKV010000598.1:0-5231 GCF_041595215.1 Stieleria sp.
ACCACCGAGTCCGGCCATGCCCATCATCACCACCACGATGGCCAGCCCTGACCGTTCCTGCTGAATGCGTGTCTCGCCACGTAGCGGTAGGCCGCGAGCGCAATGCCGCTAGATCGACATTGATGGGCGCCGCTCGCGCTGGCGCGAACCGGCTGATGTCAGTTGATAATCAGCCGTTTGGCGCGAGCCTACGGGCCCTGCGCTGGTTAATACCTTCTCGATTGAGCGGTATTGGGCTTGCGGCCTGTCGCTATCCAGAAACGCCCGTTTCGCTCGCCACTCTCGGCGGGTCTGCCCGATGCCGTCCCCACCGGTCCGAGTACGACCGAATTGTGATCCATCGGACGTCGAAACCATTCGGCACGCCCGTAACACCGCAGTGTGCATTTCGGATCCATAAAACTTGGCACAGTGGCGTGAATTGTAGTTGAATCTGCTAATCGGCTCCCATAGACTCTACCTGCAGTGGCGACAGATTTGTAGATCGGGTGGGTTCCCACCCGTCATGCTTCGCTCTCCCGTGCGACGGGGTACGGTCGCAACTCTATTCCTCATTTCTGGAGTTTTTTTATGATTAGAAGCCGTGATCGGCGGGCTGGTTTTACGCTCGTCGAGCTTTTGGTGGTGATCGCCATCATTGGAATTTTGGTCGGCTTGTTGTTGCCGGCCGTCCAGGCTGCCCGTGAGGCGGCACGACGCATGAGTTGCAGTAACAACTTCAAGCAAATCGGCTTGGCGTTGCACAACTATCACTCGGCGTACAAAAACCTGCCGATGAACGCAGGCGGAACGTACAACAATAACCTGCCGAACAATGGTGATTTCAACAACTCCCACTGGCTCAGCTGGATGGTGGGTGTGTTGCCGTTCATCGAGCAACAGGGTCTGTGGGATCAAATCTCCAACCCGTTCAACAAGAACCGTGACGGCAGCATCAAGAACCCGCCGTTCGCGGCAATGGGACCGCGTCCCTGGAACCAGAACTATCAGCCTTGGCTGACTCAGGTTCCCGGGTATCGTTGTCCGAGTGATCCGACCCAGCCGGTCAACAACCGAGTCGCGTTTACGAATTACTCGGCCTGTATCGGCGATGCAATTTTTGAACAGCAGCACGGTGGGGTCAACGACCAGGGTGTTCCCAACGGCAGTGGGACCTGGGGTGATGAAGCCGGTCAACGATGGGCCCGAGGGGTCTTCCGCGCTCGTCACTTCACTAAGTTTCGTGACATCAAAGACGGTCTTTCCAACACCATTGCGTGTGGCGAGAATGTCGTTGGTGATCGAACCAACTTGGCCAAGGCTACGTTGATCGTTCGTCAGAACGACGTTTGGGATCTTCCGCCGTCGCAAGGCCAAGCGTTCATGGACCCCGACCGTCCGCAGTACGTCAACACTGACACCAACAACGGTGGCTTGCCGCCTTGTACGGGTTGCTGTGGTAGCGGCATGGGCCCCAATCCCTGTTACGACACTTCGGCCAACCACCAGCGCGGCCGTCGTTGGTCCGATGGTCGGCCGATGTTCAGCGTGTTCACCACGATCACGCCGCCGAACAGCTACAACATGCAGCGTTGGCACGGTGGGGGTGGTGTGATGAGTGCCTCCAGTTTCCACCAAGGTGGTGCTCACGTGCTGATGGCCGATGGAGCTGTGGTGTTCATCACGGACTCGATCGAGTCGGGTGACCAGAACCACGTTCCCTACGGTCGCGACAACGGTGACGGCCGTGGTGCCAACGGTGGTGCAGGTCGCGAAAGTCCCTACGGTCTGTGGGGTGCTCTGGGTACCAAGGCAAGTGCCGAAACGATCCAAGAGCAGCTGAACCAGTAAGGATTTTCAACGTCCGTTGAAATCAATGCCTGCGGGCGTGGTCACTCGACCACGCCCGCTTTTTCAATTGATCTATCGAGCGACAAACGATCTTGACAATGGCGGAAGCCGTGCGACGGTTTGTGGTTTCGAATCAGCCGTATGGCGCCAGCCTACGGGCCTCGGTGCGTATTCCTGGTGGCAACCCGTACGCTCGCGCGATACGGCTAATGCCACGTGTGATTCGATTGAAGCAGCAATCGGGCGACGCAAGCTGGAAGCTTACGCCACTTGGTCTTCCTCTCGTTTTTACTCTCACTCGGGCATGCGCCACCTTGATGCCTCCGTCTGAACCTCGGCACGCCGTCATTCTGCTCGTTGCGACCATGCTCTTGTTCACCGCATGTGACCGTTCGGCGGTGGACCCTTCTGAGCAGACGCCGCGCGAGCGGGTCGTCGAAACTGAAACCAAGACGCAGCCGGAAGCGGCGATCGCGTCCCCGCCGCCGGTCGAAAAACCGTTCGATCGCGATCAGGCGATTGATGCCGCACTAGCGTTGATCCAAGCCGGCAAGGTGGACGCGGCTGCGGCGGAATATCGCAAGGTGCTGATGACCGACCCCAGCGACGCGGAGGTCCTGTTTCGATTAGCGCGGCTGAACGCCGATCGCGGAAATCTTGCCGATGCAGTCGAATACCTGGACTCGATCCCAGTGACTCATCCGGAAGCCGGGCTGCCGTCGCTGGGACAGGCAGCCGATTGGTACATGCAGTTGGAACGGTACGACGAGGCTGAATCGAGGTATCTGAAGGTCCTCGAATTGGCCGGCGATGTCCCCGTCGCCCACCGACAACTCGCGTACCTGTACAACCGTCAGGGGCGGCGACACGAAGCGGCGGATCATTTGCATGCGCTTTGTCGCTTGGGCAATATTCAAGAAGACGAGTTGCATGCGTTGATGGTGTTGGGGCACGCGATTTTTGACGACCCGAACAAGCCTCCGCCGCGTCCCCGTCCCAACTTCCCGATCGGTCCGGCGGCCACCGCGCGGATGCTGTTCACCGCCAGCCGAAACGTCGAAGCGGTCGAGGCCCTTGATGAAACGGTGCGCGCGGGCGAAGCGGTTCCTTCGATCGTCGCCTTTTACGGGTTGCTCGCGATCGAAGCCCAGGACAACGAACGTTTTCAGTGGTGGCTGACCCAAGCCGACCAACCGGTTCAAGAATTCGCCGAATATTGGGCCGCGATCGGAGCCTTTTTGGTTTCGGAACGACGGTTTGAGGAAGCGGTCCGGGCGCTCGGCGAGGCACTGGCACGCGATCCCACCAATGTCGGCGCGATGCGGCGAATCAACCAGGCGTTGACGGCGCTCGGCCAGACCGAACAAGCTGAACGTTGGGAGAAGCGATACGACACCATCAGGGATGTCGTCTCGGCCAGTAACGCGATCGGAAAATCCCAGACGCCCGAATCGGCTCCGATCGACAACTACGCCACCATCGCCGACGGTCTGGATCAGCTGCAGCGCCCGCTCGAAGCGATGACGTGGCGGATCTTTGGGGCCTTTCATCGCAAGGCTTCGCAGGAAGAGATCGAGTCATTGAACGAGCGCCGCGCGGCGCTGTTTCGTTCGCCCGATGCCTTCGCTAGCCGCCAAGAACGCGTCTGCGGGCTCGACCTGGCCGAGTACCCGCTGCCGAAATTGGAGATCCCCGCCGCGATCGATGTTTCACCGCCACAAACCGCTCCATCGACCGATGACTTTCCCATCCCCGCGTTTGAAAACATCGCCGAATCGGTGGGGCTTGACCACACGTACTTCGTTGCCAGTGAGCCACAGCCGTTTCGGTTCGCGCTCTACCAGTCTCTCGGTGGCGGCATCGCTGTGCTGGACTACGACCTGGACGGTGCCGTCGATCTTTATCTGGCCCAAGGCGGCGCCGACGTCCCGTCCATGGTGGGTGAACGATCGAACCAGTTGTATCGCGGCGTCGACGGCAAACTCGTCGACCGGACGCAGTCCGCGGCGGCGACCGACACCCGTTATTCGGTCGGACTGGGCAGCGGAGATTGGAACCAGGACGGGTTCGCCGATCTTGTCGTCGCCAATATCGGAAACAAGGTGTTGCTGATCAACAATGGCGACGGCACGTTCCGGCGCCAGGTCTTTGACGAAGACCCCGGGCACCAAGTGTTGACCAGTTCGGTGGCGTTGGGCGACATCACCGGAGATGCGTTGCCGGATCTGTATGCGTTGCACTACGTCGAAGATCCGACGATGGTGAACCGTCCGGAAATGAATGAAAAGGGCGAGATCCTGACCATCTCGCCGGCCTCGTTTCAGCCCGGGATCGATTCCATTGCGGTCAACTATGGCCGCGGCGGCATGTTGCATCAACGGGTCAGCGACTCTCAAGGCGACGCCAGCACGGGGCTGGGCGTCGTGATCGCCGACTGGGACGGCCGACCCGGCAACGACATCTTTGTCGGCAACGATATTCGCGCCAACCAATTGTGGACGCGGTCGTCCGACCAGGACCGGTGGATCGATGTCGCTGCGGTCCGCGGTTGCGCGTTGGGCATCGGCGGAGTCGAAACCGCGTCGATGGGGATTGCCGTCGCCGACTTCGATGGCAACGGAATGCGCGACATTCACATCACCAACTTCTACCTGGAACCGGTCAGCCTGTTCATGAATCAAGGCGGCGTGTTCGAAGACCGATGCGTCCAGTATCGACTGCACCGCGACAGTTCCGACGTGCTCGGATTCGGTTGCCAAGCACTCGATTACGACCTCGATGGGCGTCCCGATTTGGCGGTCACCAACGGCAATATTGAAAAGGCTCCCGGGGAACCGCTGGAGCAGTCGCCGCAGTTCTTCGTCAACCTTGGCCGCCAATTTCGCCTTTCACCGGTCGACGATGCCTCGAATTACTGGACCGGAAAATACCTCGGCCGCGGTCTGGCGCGTTTGGATTTTAATGCCGATGGTCGACAGGACATGGTGATCTCGCACATCGGATCGCCGTCAGCACTGTTGATCAATCGCACCGAGACCTCCAACCATTGGCTGACGTTCCAACTGGTGGGTACCGAATCGGAACGGGATGCCATCGGCGCGCAGGTGGAAGTGCATCAGGGGCAGCGCACGTTGACCAATTGGATCGTCGGCGGAGATGGATACCTGTGTCACAACGAATCCACTGTGTCATTCGGGTTAGGCGAATCCGGCGATGACGTCCGCGTGACCGTCAGCTGGCCGAGTGGAACGCGGCAAGAGTTCGAGGGCATCGGAGTCGACCAACGACTGTTGCTGGTCGAAGGCCAAGACGAACCGATCACCCAGCGGGTGCCAAGCGGCCGCTAGTGTTCTGGCCACATTTAATGTTGGGATTTTGACCGGGCTAACGATCGAGAATCA
>NZ_JBFHKV010000599.1:0-5212 GCF_041595215.1 Stieleria sp.
GCGTCCATCGCTGCACCCAGGTCCGCCGGCAACAGACCGCCGACATCCAGCCAAACCAACTCGATGCCGCCCCGTTCGCTCGGCAGTTCGCCGGACGCCTGCAACAACAAGGTCAACAGCGATGGTTCCGATCGTCGATCCTTGTCGCGAGTTGAGCCTGAGATCGTCCAGCATTTCAAGCGAAGCTGGTCCGCCGAGTCGGATGTCGGATTCGCAACCGGCTGCATCATCAAGATCGCATCGTCGCGCTGAAACAGATGCGGTTGTTCAAGCGACCCGGGCGGCAACGTGAAAACCTCGTCCTCGCTGATCACGAGGTTGGCGTCCCAGTCAAACGCCACCTGCCATGCCCCACGTTTGTTGATGCGGGCGATGACATCGTTGGGGACATTCGATTCAACCAGCGGCTTCCATTTGGACCAAGGGCTGGACAGCAGTGGGTTGGGTTGCTGTTCGAGCAGCCTTTCGCGGACGACGGTCCCGGGACGCCAGGGGCCGCAGGCCACACCGCGATAGAGACGAAGATCGGTGTCCAGGTCCCAGTCGTGTGGAAGTTCGATCGGACGTCCGCACGCGCCTTGGACGCGGTGATCGGAGACCGAAATCACGTCGGGCGGGCACTTCGCCAAGTGGATGGAATTGCCGATTGACCCCGAGTCGTCCACCGTCACCAGGCAACGTCGCAGTTGCGGCAATCGCCCGACCGGCAGACCGTACCCATCGATCGGATCGATCAAGCCCACTCGCAACGTTTCGGCGTCGGCCGCGACCGGGCAGGCGATGCACAGCAACACCGCCAGACAAAGGACGCTGAATCGGTGGACCGTGATTGGAGCAACCATGAAGCCTGTTACCGGATCAAGCACGTCCCAGGCGGCCGACCCACATGCCGGCGGCCAGCAGTAACGTGATCGACAGGACGGTGATGGACGTGGCGACGATGATTTTGAAACTGGCCCGTCCGGTGAACAGTTCGTTCCACGTCAGACGCTGGTCTGCATCGATGCCTTGCAGCGTGAACATCGCCACCGGCTCACCCTGGTCCGGGCCGGGACCGACTGCCGAGACAGTGCTGGCGAAGATCATGCCCGTGTCGCTGTGGCATTCGACACATCCGCTGATCCCCAACGACCAACCGGCGGGGCGAACGTTGTGTGCCATCGGCCAACGGACCATGTCGATCGAGTCGACGTCTTTGACTTCGATTTTCTTGACCGTCTCTTCTTCGTCTCCGCTGGCATAGACAAAACCGCCGGACACGTAGACAGCCTGCGCGACGCCGAGTTCTTCTTCCAGGGCGGCGATGGCTGCGGAGATCTTTTCGCCGAACAATTGCTCCCCGGCTGCCTTGGTCGCCGCTTCGACTTTTGCGGCTTCCTCTTCGGTCCATTCTTCGGGCTTGGTGCGGTAGCGATCTTCGCCGAGCGCTTCCTTGAGTTCCGAGCTGCCGAGTTTGGGGGACAACAATTCGCCCGTGAAGTCACTTCGCACCCGCAGTGCCCGGCGCGTGGTCTCGTAAACGGAGTCGGGATCGAGCGGTTGCAGTTTGCCATCGACCAGACTGGCCCAGTACGCCGGCCAAACCACGCGGTGCGGGTACACTCGGCCGTCGTCGCCCTTGGCGTAGACCGGACCGGCGATCCTCGGCAGTTCCGTCCCGGTGCGGTGGCCTTTTTCGCCCAGGGAGTGTGCCAGGGAAGTCATGATTCCGAGTGCCTGGTCGCGGGGCAGCGGGCCGCCGTGGCAGGCGGTGCAGGAGAGTTTTTCAAAGTGCAGCGGTGGCAGTCCGGCGTGGGTGGGATACGGTGAGCCCAGTCGACCGGCCAATTGAGTCGTGTCGTACGTGTGGGGTTCCGGTTCGTCGTCGTCGGACGGTTGATTCAGTTCGTTGACAAAGTCGGCGCCCAGGTGGCAACCGGCGCACGACAGCGTGACCATGTCTTTGCCGCTGGGGTGTGCTTCGCCGGGAAAGGCCCGGACGATGTGGTGGTCGATGCCATTGCGGTGGCAATCGACACATTGCATTCCGGCTCGCAAGTGAACGTCTTCGTCGTGCGTCCAGCGGGGTTGGATGCCCGAATCGTCGACCGTTCGGTTGCTATGGCACTGGTAGCAGGCGTTGTTTTGCGGTTTGCGGACCAGGTCGACGAACACCGTGCCATCGGTCGCGAAGCGGGCGGCGTTGTAAGTGACTTTCGGCAGTTTTTCTTGGGTCGCTTCGTCTTCGGGGTCGGAACCCTCTTTGATCCGCGAGACCTGGCCGTCGATCGTGCCGATTTTTAGCGCGGCGGTGGCGGCCCAGGCGAAGTTTTCTTCGGCGATCTGTTCCCGCCGGGCGTTGAAGTCGTAGGACCCCGAAACGCCGTGGCATGCCAGGCAGTCGATTTCCAGTGATCCCGACAGGGGCCAACGCGATGCGGTCGCGTCCGCTTCGGTGCTTTCGGCAGCAGCTTCGGCGTCGCCGTCGGTCTCTGCGTCGGCATCGGTATCGGCGTCGGCCGGTGAGTCGTCCGGTTCGGGGGCGTGTCCCAGGCCACCGCCGGGCAGGCGTCCGCCGAACTGTCGGACCATGGCCCACTGGTCGATTCCGATTTTCCGGGGGTCGAAGGTTTGTTTCCAGCCGCGGTAGGACAGCGGCAATTGAGTGCCGGTGCGGGGATCGGTCCAGATCCAGGGTTCGCCTTCGCGGCCGTCGGCGGACTCGGGCAGAAAGGCGTTGAAATGCCAGCCGTGGGAGATGGTTTCATAGTCGTGGCAGCGGCCACAGGTGTTCAGACTGGAATAGG
This sequence comes from Stieleria sp., assembly GCF_041595215.1. Lineage (NCBI taxonomy): Bacteria > Pseudomonadati > Planctomycetota > Planctomycetia > Pirellulales > Pirellulaceae > Stieleria > Stieleria sp. Next base: position 2,787 of record NZ_JBFHKV010000599.1, read on the forward strand.
GCGTCGTCGAGTCCGGTTCGATGCGGCGATTGTTCGCATCGTAGAGGTGGATCTGGTGCAGAAACCGGGCGTCGCCATCGCTGTGGGCGAATTTTGACCCGTCGGCGGCGGTCAGCCGAGGGGAGGCGGGGGCCAGGGCCAGCACGGCGAGGCAAGCGAGGAAACGAAGGGTTGGCGGAGGCGAATGCGGCAAAAACATTGGAAATTTTTATTCTCTCGTCCGTGCATCCGGGGTGAGACCCATTCCCGGTTGCGTGTCGGGGCAACATAATTTCAACAGCTTAACATTGTTCCGTAAAAATGTGTCGCACCGATCACCACACAAGGTTTTTATCATGAGTCAAACTGGCGTCATCACTTTCAAGGGCAATCCGATGACTTTGGCCGGAGAGGCGCTCGCTGTCGGATCACCGGCACCCGACTTTCAACTCCATTACGCCGAAGGCGGCATCCAAACGTTGACGTTGGCCGATCTGAAAGGCAAGCCCAGCATCATCAGCGTGGTCCCGAGTTTGGACACGCCGACCTGTGCGACCCAGACCAAAAAGTTCAACGAAGAACTCGCCTCGCTGGGTGACAAAATCAACGCCGTCACGGTCAGTCGCGACCTGCCGTTCGCCCAAGCCCGATTCTGTGGGGCCGAGGACATCAAGATGCGGACGGCCAGCGACTACCAAACCCACGCCTTCGGCAACGACTACGGATTGACGATCGAAGAGCTGAAGTTGCTCACCCGTGCCGTCTTGGTCTTGAACGCCGACGGCGAAATCGTCCACAAGGAAATCGTCGCCGAAGTCACCGAGGAACCCGATTACGCCACCGCCATGGCCGCGTTGCGGATGCTGCTGTAAGCCAGGCTTCAGGCGATCACTGCACGTTGTTGTCTGGGGTTTAGCCCAAGACCGCTCAGTTCACTTCATCGGCGAGGTGCCCGGACGCTGGCGCGAACCGGCTGATGTCAAACGATGATCAGCCGTTTGGCGCGAGCCTACGGGCGTTGAGCTAGAGGAAACGGTGTTTCACTTTGGGGGTGTCGCCTGACGGCGGCATGGGGAGCGCCTAAAGGCTGGACACCAACGGTTGCGGCTGAAGGCGACTTGGGGAGCGGCTAAAGGCTGGGCACCAACGGTTGCGGCTGAAGGCTGGGCACCAACGGGGGCTCGATAGTAAGGCGGGGCGCTGAGGTCGTTTCAAGTCAACGCGTCCCAGTCAGCGGACCCGATTCACTGGTTATCACGATGTCGAACGAATCACACCAACGGACCGACGATGACCTGCCGATCGTCGTCGCGGCGCTGTACCGATTCGTCGCCTTGCCGCAGTTTCAAGACTTGCGGCCGTCGATCGAAGCGGTGCTTGTCGAGCACAACGTCAAGGGATCGTTGTTGTTGGCGACCGAAGGCATCAACGGAACTATCGCGGGGTCGCGCGACGGCATCGACGCCGTGCTGGACCACTTGCGGTCGATTCCCGAGTTCGCGGATCTGGACGTCAAAGAGTCCAGGTGCGCCGAACAACCGTTTCGACGCAGCCGCGTCCGATTGAAACGTGAGATCGTGACGATGGGCGTGGAGGGCATCGATCCCAAAGAATCGGTCGGAACCTATGTCGATCCGCGTGACTGGAACGATTTGATTTCCGATCCCGAAGTCGTCTTGATCGATACCCGCAACGAGTACGAGATCGCGATCGGCAGCTTTGAAGGCGCCCAGAATCCGCACACGGAATCCTTTCGCGAGTTCCCCGAGTTTGTCGACCAGCAGCTCGATCCGTCCAAGCAGAAAAAGGTCGCGATGTACTGCACCGGCGGGATCCGCTGTGAAAAGTCGACGGCGCTGCTGAAACAAAAAGGTTTCCAAGAGGTCTACCACCTCCGCGGTGGCATCTTGAAGTATCTGGAAACCGTCCCGCCAGAAGAGTCGAAGTGGAACGGCGACTGCTTCGTGTTCGACCAGCGTGTTTCGGTCGGCCACGGATTGGCCGAGGGCGAGCATGTGATGTGTTTCGCCTGTGGATGGCCGGTGTCGAAAGAGGATCAGCAGCACCCGGATTTTAAAGCCGGTGTTCACTGCCCCAATTGCGTCAACGAAATCTCGGAAGAACGCAAACGACGCTTCGCCGAGCGGCAAGCGATGTGGGAAAAGCAGGGCCGCGTGAAAGTGTCCGAAGACCAGGACCAGTAGGGCATGCTGTGCATGCCATACGGGACAGTCACGCACCGCATGGCCCCCTACTCGATGCCATCATTCTGCCCCGAATCATTCTGCCAACCCGCGTTCCATCAACGGCTGCTATTTCCGTGTCGGGCGGACGTCGTCGAGGATCTTTTCCAGCTGTCGCATGCTGCGCGAGAGCAGGACACGAACCGACACGTCGCTTTTGCCGAGTTTTTCGGCGATCTTCTTGGTCGGCAATCCTTCGGCGTA
>NZ_JBFHKV010000600.1:0-5210 GCF_041595215.1 Stieleria sp.
CACAATTTTTGACTTCTGCGTGGAGTATAGCGGGGGTGCTAGTGGCGACGGGGGGCCGCGGGGATTACGTTTGGCATTCGGTCATTTAACGCCGTAATTGCTTGACTTGGCTGGCCAATAGTGGCAGCATCTCGACCGCCTTCCAATTCTCTCCTCCCCCCGTATAGATACTGACGATGGAAAACCGGAAAAAGCTTCTCACCGCAGGGTTTCTGACTCTGATTGCCGCAGGGATCGGATTTGCAGTCCGGGCGGGGCTGTTAGATGTTTGGTCAAAGCAGTACGGGTTCACGATGACCGAACTTGGCCAGATCACCGGTGGGGGGTTGCTGGGGTTTGGTCTGGTGATTTTGTTCGCGGGCTTGCTGGTCGATTTTGTCGGCTACAAGACGCTGTTGGTCATCGCGATGGCTTGTCACCTGATCTCCGCGATCATGCTGTTTTCGGCCACGCCGGTATTTAATGCGGCGGGCAAGGACGCGGTCTACAACATCTTGTTCTGGTCGGCGTTCATTTTTGCGGTCGGCAACGGCATTTGCGAGGCGGTCATCAACCCGCTGACCGCGGCGATTTATCCGGAGCAGAAGACGCACTACTTGAACATCCTGCACGCCGGATGGCCGGCCGGACTCGTGCTCGGCGGGCTGATCGTGTTCCTCAAAGGCAGCGTGGGTTGGGAAATCCTGTTGGCGACGTATTTGATCCCCGTCGCGATGTACGGCTTCATCTCCGTCAAGGAACCGTTTCCGCAGACCGATGCCCAGCAGGGTTCGATTTCCTATGGCGGGATGTTTGCCAAGTTGATCGGTCCGTTCTTTGTGATCCTGCTGATCGCTCACGCCTGTGTCGGGTACGTGGAATTGGGGACCGACAGTTGGATCAACAAGATCACCGGTGGGATTCTCAAGAGTGCCTTCCTGGGGACGGCGCTGTTCATTTACACGTCCTTGCTGATGACCGGGCTGCGTTTCTTTGCTGGGCCGATCGTGCACAAGATCTCGTCGTTGGGATTGCTGTTGATCAGCGCCTGTACCGGTGCCGTTGGGCTTTATCTGATCAGCATCGGCGACAGCGTGCCGTTCATGTTCTTCGCCGCCACGGTTTACGCGTTGGGCAAGACGTTCTTGTGGCCCACGATGTTGGGTGTGGTTGGCGAGCGGTTCCCGCAAAGTGCGACCGTCGCGATGGCCCTGATGGGATTTGTCGGGATGACGTCGGCCGGTGTGCTCGGCGGCCCGGGGATCGGCTACAAGCAGGATTACTTTGCATCGCAGTACATCCAAGAACAGGCACCGGAAACATTCCAACGCGTCAAAGCACCCAACGAAAACCAGTTCTTGGTGTTCCCTCCGATCACCGGGATCGACGGTGCCAAGGCGGGGATGCTTGCCGACAATGGCGAGTCGATCGTGTCGGACGTCGAGATCGCCGGCGATCGCATCGAAGAAGAAGAGTTCAAGGGGTTGCGGGCACAGTACAAATGGTGGCAAGAGAACAAGGAATACGCATCGGTTGATGCCGAGCCGGTTGCCGAAGCGACGCTGCACGGGAGCCGGATGGCGATTCGTGTGACGGCCTTGGTCCCGGCGACGATGGCGGTCCTGTATTTGATCTTGTTGTTCGGATTCAAGGCACCCAAACAAGTGCCGCCAGAGGAAGCCGAGGAGATCGCCCAGACGGGTCCTGCCGAGTATTGATCCGGTCGGCCGGTCTTCGCAAAAACGCGTTCAACGCCCCGAATCCAGCCGGATTCGGGGCGTTTTTTGTTGGATTTTTACCAGCCGCCCTGGGGCCCCTAAGCAATTCGCTCGCCACAGTTTAGAATCCGCCCCCATCGGCAGTTTTGATCCCCTTTCCCTTCCCCCCGAATTAGTCAAGATCCGTGCTACGCACCCACAACTGCGGCGAGCTCCGCAAAGAACACGTCGGAACCGAAGTCACTCTTTGTGGGTGGGTTGAGAATAAACGCGACCACGGCGGCGCGGTGTTTATCGATCTGCGGGACCGATACGGATTGACCCAAGTCGTGATCGGGCCGCCCGAGGCGGACCAGGCTCAGATCGATGCGGCGGGACATGTCCCGGCGGAAAGTGTCATCCTGGTGCGCGGCAAAGTGGCCGATCGCTTGCAAGGCAAAACCAACGACAAGCTGGCGACCGGTGCGATCGAAGTGCGTTGTCCCGAACTGGAAATCCTCAACGCCTGTCAGACGCCGCCGTTCACCCCCGGCCAAGCCGATCTTCCCGGTGAAGACCTGCGGCTGAAGTACCGTTTTCTGGACCTGCGACGGCCGGAAATGCTGCGGGCGATGGTGCTGCGCAGCACGATCATCAAAGAGATGCGTGACTACTTTGCCGAGCACGATTTCATCGATGTCGAGACGCCGATTCTGGGACGCAGCACGCCCGAAGGCGCCCGCGATTACCTGGTCCCCAGCCGCGTGCATCCCGGCAGCTTTTACGCGTTGCCGCAGTCCCCGCAGCTGTACAAACAGATTTTGATGGTCGCCGGCTTCGATCGCTACGTCCAAGTCGCAAAGTGTTTCCGTGATGAAGACTTGCGTGCCGATCGTCAGCCCGAATTCACCCAGTTGGACCTGGAAATGTCTTTCGTCGATGCCGACGACATCATGGGCTTGATCGACGGCTTGGTGGCTCAAACGGCCAAGAACGTCCTCGGCAAAGAAGTCAAATTGCCGCTTCCGCGAATGACCTACGACGAGGCGATGCGGCGGTTCGGCCACGACGCGCCCGACCTGCGATTCGGCATGGAAATCGTCGACGTGACCTCGGTCGCCAAGAAGACCGAGTTCCGCGTGTTCCGGGCGACCGCCGACGCCGGCAACTTCGTCCGCGGCATTCGCGCCGAAGGGGCCGCCGAAAAGTACTCCCGTCGCCAGATCGACGAGCTGACCGAATTCGTCAAAGATTTTGGCGCCAAAGGGCTCGCCTGGTTCCGCGTCGAAGAAGACGGTTCGCTGTGGAGCCCGGTGGCGAAGAACTTTGATGCCGAACACTTGGCCGAGATCAAGAGCTTGATGGCTGGCGAGCCCGGTGACTTGTTGATGTTCCTGGCCGATAGCTGGGAAGTCACCTGCAAGGGCCTGTACGCACTGCGGAAACGGCTCGGTGCGGAACTCAAACTCTACGATGCCGATCAGTTGCATTGCAGTTGGGTCACCGAGTTTCCGATGTTCGAACGCGACGAGGAATCGGGCCGATGGGTGGCGATGCACCACCCCTTCACCGCGCCGCTGAAAAGCGATCTCGAGAAACTGGATAGCGATCCGCAGGCCTGTCGCGCCCAAGCCTATGACTTGGTCATCAACGGCAGCGAAGCCGGCGGCGGTACGATTCGGATTCACGACCAGAAAACGCAATCGAAAGTGTTTGAGTTGTTGGGGATCGACGAGGCGACGGCCGAAGATCGTTTCGGGTTCCTGCTCAACGCGCTTCGATTCGGTGCACCGCCCCACGGCGGGATCGCCTTGGGGGTCGACCGCTGGGTCATGTTGCTGGCCGGTTTGGAGAACATCCGCGAAGTGATCGCATTTCCCAAGACGCAAAAGGCGTCAGACTTGATGACCGAGGCTCCCGGAGCGGTCGATCAAGATCAGTTGACCGAACTGCATTTGCGTAGCCTGGCCAAGAAAGCCGAGTAGAATCGAGTGACGCCTTAACGCCCCCATACACGACGAGGATATTCGAGATGCGACGACGAACTGCACTTCAAACCATGGGCACGCTCGGTGTCGCCGGGCTTTCCGTGGCGATGCGATCCACCCCGCTGTTTGCCGAATCCGGCGACGGACACGATTGGCTTCGCAAGACGCTCAAGATCGGGATGATCGGAGTCAAAGGCTCGTTGGAAGAGAAGTTTCGGGTGGCCAAAGAGGCCGGGTTTGAAGGCGTCGAAGTCAACGTCCCCGGGATCGATGTCGACGAAGTCAACAAGGCATCCAAGGCGTCGGGATTGATCGTCGATGGCAGCGTGGGCGGCACGCACTGGAACATTCGGCACAGCGACCCCGATCCGGAGGTCCGCGCAAAGGCACTGGACAATCTGAAACGCGGTATCGAAGAAACCGCCGCGGTCGGTGGTGATTCGTGTCTGTTGGTCGTCGGTCACGGCAAAGACGGCACGCATGAAGAGGTCTACCAGCGATCGAGCGACAACATTCGTGCCGCCTTGCCGACCGCCGAAAAGCACAACGTCGCGATCCTGGTCGAAAACGTTTGGAATCATTTTTTGTATGACCACGAAGGCGGAAGCGATCAGTCGGTCGAACCGCTGGCCAAGTACATCGACCAGTTCGATTCACCCTTGGTCGGGTTGCAGTTCGACTTGGGCAACCACTGGAAATATGGCGACGTGGCCCAGTGGGTGCGGGAGCTCGGCCCGCGAATCAAGAAGCTGGACATCAAAGGTTTTTCGCGAGCGGAGAACAAGTTCACCAAGATCACCGAGGGTGATGTCGATTGGCCGGCCGTCGAAGCGGCGCTGCGCGAGATCGGTTTCAACGGTTGGTGCGCGGCCGAAGTCGGCGGCGGAGATGCGGCTCGGTTGAAAGAAGTCGCCGACAACATGGAAGCCGCCCTGCACTGCTCGGTCAACAAGTAGGTCACGCTGTGCGTGACGGGTGGCATGCACAGCATGCCCTACACTCGGTCAATAGGTAGGTCACGCTATGCGTGACGGGTGGCTGAACAAAATCGATCGACGATACTCCGCTCCCGTTTCCAACTTCGCCTGATGGCCTGACACGCGTGACTGAACCAAACGACAATCGCCCCTGCCACGTCTCGGTGATGCCCGAGGAGATCGTTCATTGGGTGAGCGAGTGTTCGCCAACGGTCGTGATCGATGGGACCTACGGAGCCGGCGGTCATTCGCGTCTGTTGTTGGATGTGGTCGGCGACGAGGGGCTGGTGATCGGGCTGGATCGCGATCCGGCGGTGCTCGCTCGCGTTGAATCCGAACCTGCGGTCGATCGCTTGTCGGTGTTCTTGGGCAGTTACGAGCAGGCCGCCAAGGCGCTACAGGCCAGCGGGCTGGAGCATGCTGATGCAATGGTGTTGGACCTGGGGCTGTCCAGTGATCAGCTAGCCGATCGCGATCGCGGATTCAGCTTTCAGCACGATGGTCCGCTCGATTTGCGTTTCGATCCGGAGAACGGGATCCCGGCCAGTGAATGGCTCGCCCGGAATAGC
>NZ_JBFHKV010000601.1:0-5200 GCF_041595215.1 Stieleria sp.
ATCTGATGATGCTTCTCGTGCATTGCGTCACTCCATTGTCGCGCACTTCACTGTGACGGGGATCTCCGACCCACGTCACCACGTCCAGGGACTCACTTCCGTGTTCATCCCATCGCCTTCGCCGCGTCGCCGCTTGCACGTTGCATTCATCGCCATGGTATTGCGACGCTGCATGTGCACGCTTGCCGGCGCGCGGAAAGCTACGGTTTTTAATCGGCCGATTCTGTCGGTGATCCACCTGATTTCGTTGCAGCCCACACTAACCATGACAGCCGATACAAGCCGACTCCGGATCCGTTCGCGCCTCGTTTTTCAACGCCTTCAATCGAGACGACCGCAATCCTCTACCGAATCGTCACATCCGTCACTTGGCTCTCCAGGTCACGCCACTACGCGACGACTCTGCGTTGAAACAGTGCCCACTCGGTGATCACCAATCCGGTGGCGGCAAGGATCAGATAAAACCAGGGAGAGCGTCCGGCCGGTGGCAACTCGCCGGCCGTCGTTTCGGGCAACTCCGGTAAACGCAGATCACTTTCGTTCGCGTCGGAAAGATTGACGGCGACCAGATTCGTGTCGTCGGTGGCGGCCGTCGGATCGGTTTCGCCCTCGCCGGTTTCGACATCGCCGGATTCGGAGACGTCTTCGGTCGTCAATCGGTACACGCCGACCGACGGCAGCGGTCCCAATTTGACTTTGTTTCGTTGCACCGTGACCAGCGTGCGTTCACCGGAGGGTGCGATCAGGTTGGCGGTGCCTGTTTCGGAATCCTCGGCCACGTCCCAGGGAACATCCGTGGTCAGCCCCGTCGCCAGCGCGGGCCGGATCTCGCCGGTTTCGCGAAAGAACCAATTCATCGCGTTGGTCATCAGCACCGGAAACGCAATCCGCAGCGGCAGATCGCTGGTGTCCAAATCCGACGCGAGCAACAAGATTCGCCCCTCGCTGCGTTCGATCGAGACACACACACGGTCACCGCCGGCAGTTTCCAGTAGCGTCGTCGGCGTGCCCAGCGATTCGCTGACCTCCAGGTCGCGGCCGCCGGCGAGGATCACGTTTTGCAATTGAACGTGACGCAGCAACGGGGACTGTTTTTCTTGTTTGGCAATGATCGGATTGTCGACCTGTTCACCGAGTCGCCAGGCGGGCTGCCCGTCTGTTCCGATAGCGGGGCCCGATTCCGGGATGTCGACCAACAGCACCGGCCCTTCCGGAATCGTCTCGGGAACCACGCCGGCAAACACCGTCAACCGCGCCGCGGGTTCCGAATCGACCGCATCAGCCGACAGGATCTTGACCAACGGAATCGATTCCAGAACACGTCGCAAGTAGTACGACTCGGAGTCTTCACCGGCGACCAGCTTGACCGGGATTTCGGGGCGGTTGGGCAGGATCGCGCGGGCGACGTTGTCAACCTGCAACGCGTCGTCTGATTTCAATTCACCGGTCAATACGCCGCCGGCACGGGAGGTGCTGTCGATCTGTTTCCGAAACGAACCCTCGGCTTCGATTTCCAGCGGAATCACATCCACCAGTGCGTCATCCAGTTTCAGCGTCAACCGAGTTTCGGCCGGCTGGGAGGAAAAGTTATGGACTTCCACCAACAGCGAATAGCCGATCGGATCGACGGTCGAACGCCTGACCTGGAACGTCGTGATGGCGAGGTTGTCTTGCGAGGTACCGACTTGCATCCAGCGAACGTCGTCGCCGGTCAGTGAGCGTCGTTGCTCGGCCGCCGCTGCGGCTGACGCGTCGTTGGGGTCAGCTGTGGGCTGCGGTGATGCATCGGTCAACAGGTCACGGTTGGCAACGCCGCCATCGCTGAACACCACGATCCTGCGTTTTTGGTCGTCGGCCGCCAGTCGTCTCGCCGCCGTGATCGCTTCGCCGATCCGAGTCGGACCATCGGTCGGCTGAATTTCCAACAACGCTTCTTGAACCGTCGGCGCGAAATCCGACATCCCCACCACCACGCGGACGCTGCCGCCGGCAGTGATCAAGGCAATGTTGTCGCCCGAGCGGAGGGTTCCGGCGACGTCCGACGCCTGTTCGATCGCTTCCTGTAATCGAGTATTGCCCGTGGCCGGATCGACCGCCCGCATGCTGGCGGAATTGTCGACCACCAAAATCAGATCTTGCCCCGTGTCTTCTTGAGAATTCCAAAGCGGATCGGCAAGGGCGAACCCCAGCAGGCCGACAAAAGCCAGTTGCAGCAGCAGTGAAATCCAGTGCCGCAGGTTTTGCCAGAGCGAACGTTGACGTTTCTGTTCAAAGACCTGGTCCCAAAACAGCAACGTCGACACCGGCCGTCGTCGGAGCCGGGTTTTTAAGATGTAGAAGGCGATGATCGGCAACGCGGCCAACAGCCAGATCAATTTGTCCGGTGAAGCGAATGACATGCTTTAACCCACCGCCGCGGCACGCATCATTTTCAACAGCACCGCATCGAACGGAACGTCCGTTGTCGTGCGGGTGTGGGCCAATCCGTGGGTTCGGCAATACGTTTCGACCTCTTGCACAAACGTTTCAAACAGCTGTTTGTAGTGGCGAAGTTTTCGTTCGGTGACCGTCACTTTTTTCTCCGTCCCCGTTTCGCAATCGACCAGTTGCACATCGCCCAACAACTTGGGGTCTGCCTCCTGGCGTGTATGGATTTGGATCACGTGTGGTTCGAACTGCGCGTATCGCAGCCGGTCGACGCCTTCGCGGAACCCGTCTTGGTCGAACAGGTCACTGATGATGATCGCCAGACCGGTGCGTGGGGCGCGGCCGACGAATTCGCCCACCGTTCGACGCAGATCCGTTCGCTCACCGTGACATTTCAACCCTTCCAAGAATCGAAGCACGCTCAAGATTTGGTCCTTGCCTCGCACCAGCGGCATCACCACCTTGACCCCGTCCGCATAGGCGACGATCGAAACGCGATCCAGATCGGCCAACGCAATGTAGGCCAGCGCGGCGGCGATCTGTCGGGCGAGTTTGAATTTCGGCGGGTCGGCAGCTTCCGCCGTCGCGAACGTCTCGTCGACTTCCATGCTCTGTGACACGTCGAGCAACAGATAGACGTGCAAGTCCTCTTCTTCTTGGAATCGTTTCAACAACAGATCGCCGTGACGGGCGTAAACATTCCAATCCAAGTAACGCAGGTCATCGCCGTGCATGTATTCGCGGTGATCGGAGAACTCGATCCCACCACCGGTCTGCATCGTCCGCCGCTGCGCGAGCAGTTGACCCTGAAACATCCGCTTGCTCAGCAGCGACAGGTATTCGAGTTGCTTTAAAAAATCGGAGTCGAACATGGATGTGGGTCGGGCGGCTGAATCGGCGACGTTGGCGTGTTCTGCTGATCGTTCGACAGGCTTCCGGCTGGGAACTCGGTGTCCGCAAGGCTCCGCCTGATCGTCGGCGGTTTGCAGCTGCGGCCGCCTGGCAAGGTGTTGAAATTTGCGCGGCGGTTATCCCGCTAACGCCGCTTCCTGGCCGATTTTTTCCAGCAGATCATCGATGATCTTGTCAACGACGATCCCTTCGGCCTGGCCTTCAAAATTCAGCATCACCCGGTGCCTCAACACGCCGTGGGCCACCGATTTCAAATCGTCCTTGCAAACATGGAAACGTCCATCCAGGACGGCTTTGATTTTGGCGCACAAGATCAATGCTTGTGCACCCCGCGGGCTGCTGCCGTAACGCACAAACTGTCGCACCATCGCTGTCGCCGCTTCGTGTTCGGGGTGTGTCCCCATCACCAGCAAGATCGCATAACGGCGCACTTCATCGGCGATCGGAATCTGTCGCGACAAATCACGAAGCTGTAACACGCGTTCTCCTGAAACGACTTTGCCCGGCGGTGGGATCTCGCCGGCGGTCGTGCGATCCATGATCGTTTCCATTTCCTCGGTCGTGGGAAACGGAACCAACAGCTTCATCAGGAATCGGTCCAGCTGGGCTTCCGGTAGCGGATACGTGCCTTCCATCTCCAACGGGTTCTGGGTCGCCAACACAAAGAACACGCCTTCGAGCTGGTGCGACGTCCCCGCGACCGTCACGCTGTGTTCCTGCATCGCTTCCAACAACGCGGACTGGGTCTTCGGCGTCGCGCGGTTGATTTCATCCGCCAAGACCACGTTGGCGAAGAGGGGCCCACGCTGAAATTGGAACTCCTTTTTCCCGTGGTCGCCTTCGACCAAAATGTTGGTCCCGATCAAATCGGCCGGCATCAAATCGGGCGTGAATTGGATCCGGCTGAACGGTGCCTCCAGAACTTCGCTGAGCGTCCGTACCAGCAGCGTTTTTCCCAATCCCGGGACGCCCTCGAGCAACACATGCCCGCCGGCGATCATCGAGATCAACACGCCATCGACGATCGGCTCCTGGCCGACGATTCGTTTGGCCACTTCGGTCCGTAACAGTTCGAACTCGTCACGGAATTTGCTGAGCTCGGCTCGAAACTCACCCTCGGACAACTGCATCTTGATTGTTCCGTCTCGCATTGATTCGTCGATTCGTCGGACCGATGACAACTCCGCCATCACCCCGGTACCTAGTGATAACCGTTCCCGCCACCAGATGCAAAGGAATTGGTGATTTTCGGTAGACAGATTGTCTGGAAAGTGGCTTTCACCTTCGCCGCGGCGGGGTCGGGTTTTCGAGCACTACGCAATGTCACAACCGGCGTGTGGAAGTTGGCGCGTGGCAGTTGCGGTACACTGATGGCAGATGTATTCCGACCGATCGCCAACTCACCGCTCAGGCAGATTTCCATGCGAGCATTCTCGTCACTGATTTTACTGTTGTTTGCCCTCGGCACGGCGTTGACCGCCCAGACCCGCGACGAAATCGTTCGCAGCGACAAAGAGAAAGTCGAACGGGAAGGTTTCTGGATGTACAACGACATTCCGGGGGCTTTCGAGGAAGCCAAAAGGACGGGCAAGCCGATCGTCGTCGTGCTGCGGTGTTTGCCATGTCACGAGTGCGTCAAGCTGGACGACGAGTTGGTCGATACCGATCCGGTGATCCGCCCGCTGCTGGAACAATTTGTCTGTGTGCGTCAGGTCGCAACCAACGGTTTGGATTTGGACCTGTTCCAGTACGACACCGATCAATCCTTCGCCGTCTTCTTTCTGGCCGCCGACAAGACGATCTATGGACGATTCGGCACGCGTTCGCACCGTACCGAATGGATGGGGGACGTCTCGTTGAA
>NZ_JBFHKV010000602.1:0-5198 GCF_041595215.1 Stieleria sp.
AGCGTGCTGACGAGTACCGAGTTTACCTTCAACCACTAAAACGCAATTCGCCGCCGACGATCGTGTGTCGGACCCGGCCGATCAGTTCCATGCCGGCAAACGGCGTGCTGATGCAAGTCGATCGAAACTGACTCGGATCAACTTTCCATCCTGCGTTGGGATCGATGATGGTGACGTCGGCCGGGCGGCCGATGCCGAGCGTGCCCGCGTCCAGGCTGGCGATCTGTGCCGGACGCGTCGACATGCGGTCGATCAATTCGATCCAATCCAAGGTGCCGGTTCGTACCAGCGCCGTCGCGGCCGTGGCCAAGGCGGTCTCCAGCGAAGAGATTCCGAACGGCGATTGATCCAGATCGTTCATCATCTTTTCGCGACTGCGCGGCATGTGGCCGGACTGAATCGCGTCGATCGTTTTGTCTTTGACTGCCTGGCAGAGCGTCGCCACGTGGCGAGGGCTGCGCAGCGGCGGGTGAACCTTAAACCGGGACTCGTAAGACCGCATCGCCGCGTCGCTCAACATCAAATTGTGCGGACACACCGAAGCGGTCACGACAACGCCGCGCGACTTGACGCGCCGCAACATGTCGACGGCCCCCATCGTGCTGACCGGGCCGACATGCAGCCGACCGTCGGTGGCTTCGGCCAGACGGACATCGCGCGCGACCGCCAAATCTTCTGCTTCGGTCGGTAACCCTTTCAATCCCAGCACCAGGGAAACCTGTCCGTCATGCATCACGCCGCCGAGCGCCAATTCGGGGACTTCGGGCGAATCAAAAATCGGACGGCCGAGCATGCGGCAGTATTCGAGCGCCCGTTTCAATAGCGCGTCGCTCGGCGCGGCGCGGGGGGCATCGCTGAACGCGACCGCACCGGCTTCGGACAACAGGCCTAGTTCGGCCATTTGTTTGCCGGAACGCCCCTTGCTCAGGCAACCGACGACGTAAACCCGCGCGCCTCTTGCCTCCGTCGCTTTTTGGCGAACAAATTCGACTGCGCCGTGCGAATCGATCACCGGGTCGGTGCTCGATGCGGCCAAGATCGACGTGTAGCCGCCGGCCAATGCGGCGTGTGATCCGCTGAGGACCGTTTCGTCTTCTTCGAAACCCGGCTCTCTGAGTTCGACTCCCAGATCCACCAAACCCGGCGTGACCAGGCATCCGCCGGCGTCGATGACCTCGCAGTCCTGGGGGATGTCGCCGTCACTCGGATCAACCGTCGCGAACACGCCGTCGACCATCAGGATTCGACCGCCACGATTCAAGTTCTGGCTGGGGTCGATCAACGTACCGTTTTCGATCAGCAGGGGCTTCTTCATCGGTTGAACGATCTCTTCAATTCCTAAGCGGAGGCTTTGTTGGCGTTGCGGTATCGATCATCGGCCGCGGACAACAAGTACAGGGCCGACATGCGGACGGCGATTCCATTGGTGACCTGTTCCAGGATCACCGAGTGCGGACCATCGGCGACTTCCGGAGTGATTTCGACGCCGCGGTTGATCGGCCCCGGCGCCATGATCAGGATGTTCTCTTTGGCCTGACGCATACGCGCGGCGTTCATCGCATACAACGCTGCGTACTCGCGGACACTCGGAAACGGCCGCGCGTGCTGGCGTTCAAATTGAATTCGCAGCAGGTTCAAGACGTCACAGCGCGGCAGAATCTCGTCCAAGTGGTGGGCCACTTCGAAACCCAATTCCTGCCAGCGGGGGCTGACCAAGGTCGGCGGCCCGCAAATGATCACGTGGGCCCCCATCCGTTTCAGTCCCCAGATGTTGCTGCGCGCGGTGCGGCTGTGGGCGATGTCCCCGACCAAGGCAACGGTCAATCCCTCCAGGCTTCCGCGATGTTGGCGAATCGTCAACAGATCCAGCAGACCCTGGGTCGGGTGTTCGTGCGGACCGTCGCCGGCGTTCAACACACAACAGTCCAATTCTCGGGCCAGCAGGTTTGGGGTTCCGGGCGTCCCATGGCGGGTGACTACCCAGTCCACGCCCATCGCTTCGATCGTCTTGGCGGTGTCGGCGAACGTCTCGCCCTTGGCGGTGCTGGAACCACTGGAGCCGAATTCGACCGTGTCGGCGCCGAGTCGCTTGGCCGCCAACGAAAAACTGTTCCGCGTCCGCGTGCTGTTTTCGAAAAACAGGTTCGCACACGTTTTGCCGCTCAGCAGCGACAATTTACGGCGACAACCTTCGGTCGCTTCTTTCAACCGACTCGCGACGTCCAGCAAGATGGTGATTTCTTCAGCGGAAAGGGATTCCAAATCCAATAAGTGCCGGCGATCCCAACGCTCCGCAAACGATGTCAAATCAGGCACGCTCATCAAGCACCTTTCTCCGTGACCAGCCGAATTCTTGTTCCCAGGGGCTACGGAGCGTTAGCCTAATGAATTGATGGCAAATCCGCGAGCGGGCGGAAAACAAGCTGAATCGGTCCTTCGTCGAACCGCCGCTCCCTGTGAATGCGGCTGAATCATGCTCGGCGACCTCCTTCGGGGGCAAGCAACTCGAATTTTTTTGGCAGCCCGGCCGAGCGTATCCGCACGATCGGGAGGCGGGACCAACACAGGGCGAGGGGGCGGCTCTGATGCGAAGACATTTTTTTCTTTTTCCAGGCTTTCCCGTGGAGCGGCTGTCGTGCGGCAAGCCTGGGGACGACGGCGGTTGATTTGCGGTCCCCTTTGTTGAACAGGTCGTGCCGTTTTTAAGTCGTGGATCACAAGGGGTTTTCGTCACTCTCCCCCTGGGCATTGGTATCGACACATCTTTTGTATGTCAGATCTGTCCTGAGTGGATGGTTTCGGCCAACGGCCGTTTACATCCCTAGCCTTGGGCATCGCCCAAGGTCCTCAAACGAGAACCAGAGGGATTGGCCAACGGCCATACACAAATGCCTCGCACAAACGCGAAGGTTGTGCATGGCCGTTGGCCACATTGAACCTCATTGCGATGCGGTTCCTGGGGCGGCGCAACCCTCGCAAACGCTCGGTTTGCTTGCCCCAGGCTATGGATATGCATGCCCTTTGGGCAAGAAGCGGCTTGTTTAGATACCAATGCCCTGACAGGGAGGGGCGAGCGCACCGAGGAGAGGGTTTTTGTTGCTACTCGGGACGCAACCCTGGCCGGCGAAGTGAACACCGCGATTGACCGTTCAACCTCCCCTCGCTTCGCTCGATCCTCCTGTCAGGAGGGTGACCTTAAAAACCGCACGGCCTCTGAACAGGGAGGGAGCGCGCTTGACCAACGGCACATCATTTGCCGCGTTTGGGGACATCTTTGTGACGCCCACCTTGAGAGGAGTCGTCCATGACGCGCGCGATCGTCTTGCATTCTCTGCTGCTGACACTGGCAATGCCGCTGACGCTGTTGCTGTGCACGGAAACGCGCGCCGCCGATCCGGCACCGCTGCGGTGGGATCGATCGGAGTCTTCGGTCGCGCTCGTTCGTGGCCAACAGGTCCTTTGGCGATTCCATCACGGCTCCACGTTGGATGTTCCGTATTTTCACCCGTTGAGCACCGAAGGCGGGCGCGTGTTGACCTGGGATCGTCCGGCCGATCACGCCTGGCATCACGGTTTGTGGTTCTGTTGGAAATACATCAACGGGGTCAACTACTGGGAACATGACCGGCAGACGGGCAGGCCGGCCGGGCGTACCGAGACGACTGACGTCAGGGTGGAAACACGCGATGATCATTCGGCGCGCGTCTCGCTTACGTTGGCCTACCATCCCGACGGCGACGAAGACGTCGTGCTTCGCGAACGACGACGGATCATCATTTCCGCGCCGAATGCCCACGACGAATACAGCTTGGATTGGGTTTCCGAATTCACCGCCGGCAACAATCGCGTGGAATTGGATCGCACGCCACCGAAGGAACAATCGTGGGGCGGTTATGCGGGGCTGTCGGTGCGATTCGCGAAAGAAATGGTTGATCGTCAAGCGATCAGCGAACGAGGCCCCGTCGAATTCGGACCTGGCAACCGGCATCGCAGCCGAGCGACGTCGATCGATTACAGCGGCACCATTGACGGCGAACCGGTCGGATTGGCGTTTCTGGATCATCACGAGAATCCCCGACATCCCACGCCGTGGTACATCATCCGCAGCCCCGTGACGAGCTACGTGAACGCGGCTCTGCTGAACGATGAGCCGATGACGCTCGAACCGGGCCGGAGTATGACGCTGCGTTACCGAGTGATCGTGCATCCGCTCCGCTGGGATGCGGCGCGTCTGAAAACGGAACAAACACGCTTTCAGCAATCTTCCCTTTCATTTTGAGAGTCAGACTCCCATGGGCACGACATCGATCCGCCGTCGCGGCTTCCTCAAAGCATCTGCCGCGTCGATCGCCGCCATCGGCGTTCCAACCATCGTTCCGTCCTATGTGTTGGGCAAGGACGCACCCAGCAACACGTTGCGGATCGGCTGTATCGGTACCGGACGGATGGGGCATGGGGACATGAATGCCTGTTTGCGCAGCGGTTTGGAACCGCAGACCAACGCCCACATCGTGGCCGTCTGCGATCTCGATCATCGGCGGGTGGAGCACGCAAAACAGCAGTGCGAAGCGATTTACGCAGACAAGCTGACCGATCGTCCCGGACCGACGATCGAAATGTTTGAGGATTATCGTGAGTTGCTTTTGCGAGACGACATCGACGGAGTGACGATCTCGACGCCGGACCATTGGCATGCACTCAATGCGATCGCCGCGGTCGAGTCCGGCAAGGCCGTGTATCTGCAAAAGCCGTTGACCTACACGATTGCGGAAGGGCAAAAATTGGTCGCGGCCGTGCGAAAAAACAATGTCGTCTTGCAGACCGGATCGCAGCAACGTTCCGATCGCAGATTTCGTCTGGCCTGTGAATTGGTTCGCAGCGGACGTATCGGCAAGCTGCACACGATTCGCGTCCAACTGCCGACCGATACCGGCACGGGAAAGGACGTCGCGATGCCCGTTCCCGAGCAGCTCAACTACGACATGTGGCTCGGCCCGACGCCTCGGATGCCCTACACCGAACATCGCGTTCATCCGCAAGCGGACTTCAGTCGACCGGGCTGGCTGCAGATCGAATCCTATTGCCGCGGAATGATCACCGGCTGGGGCGCGCACATGTTTGACACCGCCCAGTGGGGACACGGCTCGGATGATTCCGGACCGGTCGAGATGGAGGCCAGTGGTGAATTCCCAAGCCGC
>NZ_JBFHKV010000603.1:0-5179 GCF_041595215.1 Stieleria sp.
GCCCAGGTGTGCGATGGGTTTTGTCGGGTTCCGAATTTCGAGCCGACCAGATAGATGACCGTGTCGGTGTCGGGCAATTCGTCCAATGCGTCTTGCGAAAGCAGGTCCGCGGCCACGGTTTTGACGCCCCGCTGGTCGAGCCAGTCGCGGGCAACCGGATCGGAGAATCGGCTGACCGCAACGACCTGGGCAGCGGCCCCGGCTTGATCGATCGCGCGCTGGGCACGTGCGGCCAGGGTCGGCCCCATCTTGCCGCCGGCTCCCAGGATCACGAGGCTTCCCGAAAGCGTTGCGGCCCACTCGATCAATTCCGCCGACGGCGTGATCAAGAGTTCCTCGAGTTGGGATTCGTCTTCGATGACTTCGGGAAGGCCGTGGGTCGAATTCATGCGCGGTGAAACGGTGCAGTGGGCGGGGGCTCGCAAACGTGACCAGCGGACACTGCTCAAAGTGCACTGAGGCCACGCTCATCCGATGATCAGTGTAACGGATCGGGATCGGCCGTTTCGTGCACGCGGCTAACCCTGTCGCGGAAGCCGTCAGTGTTTTGTTAGCGGTAGGGCGCGAGCCCTCCGGTCTTTCACGGTGTTTTCACGCTGAAACCGGACGGCTCGCGCCGTTCCGCTACCTCCTTCAGTGCCAACGTAGGTGGCACTGGGCTCGCGCCAGACGGCTCACGCAATCGCCAAACCGTTGGCGAATTCCACGACCGGAACCGGGCTGTGTCACAGCACTACGAACCGGACTGCGAAACCACGACCAGACCGATGATGATCGCTGCGATCACAGCGATCGCGAGTCCCAACCGCAGCCCGCTGACGGTGTTGGACATCGGATCCAGCCGCGCTCGAATCCGTCGCACCAACTCGTTATACCCGGCCTCGAAAACGGGGTTGTCCGGATCCCCGGCCTTCTCGCCCGAATTGAAATTGCGGGCCGCTTCCATCATCATCGCCTGGACCTGACGGGCGTTGAACGGGCGATCGTCGGGCGACTTGGCCAGCAGCTGCCCGATCACCTTGTCGATCGCTTCGGGGCAATCGACAAAGTCACGCACCGAGGGCGGTTTGCTTTTGAGATGCTGGTCGAACAGTTTGGCGTAATCGTCGCTGAGAAAGACTTTCCGACCGGTCAGCATCTCGAACATGCAGCAGCCGAGTGCATACAGGTCGGCCTTTCCCGAAACCGATTGCTCGCCCCTGATTTGTTCGGGCGCCATGTAGGCATGTGTCCCGACCGTGATGCCGGCCGATGTCAAATCGCCGGCGGTGAGATCTCGTGCGATCCCGAAATCTCCCAGCTTGACGCCGCCTTCGGGGGTCAGGAACAGATTGCTCGGCTTCAAGTCGCGATGGACGATGCCGATGTTGTGCGCGCACTGCAGCGCACTGCAGACTTGACGGGTGATCTCGACGACCACTGTCCAGGGAAGCGGCCCGCCAAACGTGAGCAGGTCCGAAACCGTCCCGCCCGAGACCACTTCCATGGCATAAAACAGCCCCTGGTCGTCGTCGACACGGCCTCCGCCGAAGTACTGAACGATACTGGGATGCCGCAGCTTCTCCAAAATCATCATCTCGCGTTTGAAGCGAGCGCGAATCAGAGTGTTTTGGCTGACTTTGGGATGGAGTATCTTGAGCGCAACGCTGCGCCCGGTCTCCTTTTCCGTCGCACGGTAGATCGTGCCGACGGTTCCAACACCCAGGATATCCCCCAGCTCGTAATCGGAGAGCCGGCTGGAAGGCATCAGACGCCCGCGATGTCCGTGATCTTGACTCGCGTGAACAGCTGACGGTGGCCGATACGGCTCTTGCTGTGCTTACGCCGTCGGAACTTCTGCACGTAGATCTTTTTGCCCTGTTTCGGCCCCATCACCGAAGCGGTCACGGTGGCGCCGTCGACGGTCGGAGATCCGAGCTTCAACCCCGAGTCACCTTGGACCGCGAGCACTTTTTCAAAGGTCAAACTTTCACCAGCCGGCGTTTCACGGTAGTCCAGATCGACTTCCATTCCGGGCTCAACACGGTACTGACGTCCACCGTCAACAATAATGGCGTACATTTCTTGGTCTAACTTCGTCAAAATTCAATGGGTTATGCGAATTCGGGCCCCAGAGTGTATCGACCGGCATCGGCAGCGTATAGGGCTAAAAACGCCAGCCTGACCAGTCTGTTCGCTCGGCCCCGTCGGGTCGTTCCGATCATGCCAGAACCCCCTCCAAAACGCGGGCCCTTTCCACCCCCGTCAGTTTCATGTCCAACCCCTGAAACGGATAACTGAAACGCTGGTGACGAATCCCCAGCAGATGCAGCATCGTGGCGTGTAAATCTCGCACGTGGACGACATTTTCGGTCGCGTTGTACCCCAACTCGTCGGTCGCCCCGTAACTGATGCCCGGCTTGACGCCCCCGCCGGCCATCCACATCGAAAACCCCTTGATGTGGTGATCCCGCCCAGGACCGCCCTTGCCCTGGTACATCGGCGTGCGACCGAATTCGCCACCCCAAATCACCAGCGTCTCGTCCAGCATTCCGCGCTGCTTCAAATCCTGAATCAACGCCCACGTCGGCTGGTCGGTCAACTTGCAGCACACGTTCATGTACCGCTCCAGATCGCCGTGGTGGTCCCAGCCGCGGTGGTAAAGCTGAATGAAACGCACGCCGCGTTCGGCCAACCGCCGCGCCAGCAGACAATTGCTGGCGAACGATCCGTCCCCCGGTGTCGCGCCGTACATGTCCAATATCCGCTGCGGCTCGTCGGACATGTCGACCAGATCCGGCACCGACGTTTGCATCTGAAACGCAATCTCGTAGGTCGAAAGACGCGTTTGAATCTCCGGGTCCCCATGGCGGGCAAACCGATGTCGGTTGATCGCGGCGATGGCGTCGACGACCGCCCGCTGGCCGACCTTGCCGACCCCCGCAGGCGGGTCGACATAGTGGACCGGAACGCCGGTGCTATTGAATTCGACTCCCTGGTAGCGGCTGGGCAGAAACCCGGACGACCACTGACGCGACGCGATCGGTTGCGGATTGCGGCCGCCGATGCTGGTCATGACGACAAACCCCGGCAAGTCATCGCACTCGCTGCCCAACCCGTAGGTGACCCACGATCCCATCGACGGACGCCCACTGATCGCGGTGCCCGTGTTCATGAAGGTGTGCGCGGGGTCATGGTTGATCTGCTCGGTGACCATTGACTTGAGGATGCACAGATCGTCCGCCATCTTTTGATGGTAGGGCAGGAAGTCGCTGATCGTTTGACCGCTCTGGCCACACCGCCGAAACGTGGTCATCGGGCCTTGGACTTTCAACGGCTTGCCGGCCAGTTGAGCGATCGGTTGTCCGTCGGTGAACGACGCGGGCATCGGCTGGTCGTGCAGCCGCGCCAGCTCCGGTTTCTCGTCAAAGGTCTCCAAGTGTGACGGACCGCCGGCCATGCACAGAAAGATCACGCGTTTAATTCGCGGCGGAAAGTGCGGCAATCCGTCGACGCCCGGTGGCAAGCCCGTCGCAAGTTCTGCCAACCCATCGCGAGCCAACAAGTTCGCAAACGACGCCGCACCGAGGGACAGGCCGCTCTTGGCGAGAAAGGTTCTGCGTTGGAGTTCGTTCATTAGGGACGGTACAAGGTTTCGTGCAAATTGAGGACGGCCCGCGCGACGCTGGACCAGCCCGCGCGCTCCGCACCGGGCGTCTCGGCCGGCCACGCTATCGTGACATCGCGGGGCGTTTCCAAAAACGCATCGCAGGCGGCCGGGTCGTTTTCAAAGCGTTGAATTTCACTCTCCAGTAATCGCGTCAGCGCATCACGTTCGGTTTGATTGGCGTCGCGGCCGATCGCGATCCGTAGCGCCGTGTTGATTCTGGTCTCGGTGGCGGACGTCGGCGACGCCGCCGTGTCACTCTCACGCAGCACCCTGGCGGCAAAGGCTTTCGCGGCGATGACGAACGTCGGATCGTTCAACAACGCCAACGCTTCCAGCGGTGTGTTGCTGCGTGGCCGCTCGGCCGTGCATTCCTCGCGACTGGGTGCATCGAGTGCCTTGAGCGTTGGATGCAAGAACTGACGCTGCCAATGGGTGTAGACGCCACGCCGCCACAGCATCCGCCCCTGGTCAGGCGTGTAGATTCGCCCGGGAAAGTTCAAATGCCGATAGTAACCACTTGGTTGATACGGCCGCACGCTGCGTCCGCCGACCTGATGATCCAGCAACCCGGCCATTTCCAACACCGCATCGCGCACGGTTTCGGCGGGTAAGCGATGCCCCGATTGTGACGCGGCCAGATCGTTGTACGGATCCAGCTTGCGACGTGTTTCCTGCATCACGACCGCCTGGCGATACGTTTCGCTGGTGACGATTTGACGAACCGTGGCCTTGAGGTCCCAACCGGATTCCAACAAGACGCCGGCCAGATGATCCAGTAACTCTGGATTGGTCGGTGGCCTGCCCTGACCGCCAAAATCGCCGAGCGTCGGGCTGATGCCACGTCCGCTGTACAGGTACCACAACCGATTGGCAAACACACGTGCGGTCAATCCGCCGATACCTCGCTCGACATCAAACAACCAATTTGCCAAGTCCAGTCGCGTCGCCCGCGCCCCGTCCGGCAAACCGGCAAACTCGCCAATGTCCCCCAAAAATTCCGGGATCGCGGGCTGCATCACATCGCCGCTTTCATCCAACCAGTTCCCGCGCGGCAGGAACCGCACCGTCCGCGGCTCAATCGACTTGGTGATCATCGTCCGCTGCTTGCGCGCGGCGATCGCATCACGTTCTTGTTGCAGTGTTTTCAGTTGCTCGGAATTTCCCTCCGCTTCGGCGGATCGAATCGCGGCATCCAATTCAGCCAGCCGTAGCCGATCGGTCCGCCCCAACACATCGATCTCCGGTTCCCTACGGGTCGGCAGCGCGTTGGTCCCATTTTTAAAGTGTTTCTCTTCGTCGACATCGGCAAAGAAAGCGGCCAGCGAATAAAAGTCCTTGGATGTGTACGGGTCGTACTTGTGGTCATGACACTGTGCGCAGCCCATCGTCGCGGCCATCCAAACGGCGGAAACATTGCGCACGCGATCGGCGGCGTAAATCGCCAAGTACTCTTTCGGCTGCAGGCCGCCCTCGTGTGTCGTTTGCAGCAAGCGGTTGTATCCGCTGGCGATCTGTTGCTCGATCGTCGGA
>NZ_JBFHKV010000604.1:0-5178 GCF_041595215.1 Stieleria sp.
CCATCACTTCACAAAGTCGTCCAGAACGGGTGGGGACCACTCATTGTAGCGGCGATCGTCGACCGCATCGCGCCCAGCGGGACGCGTCACGGCTTGTTGAGTCAATCCGATCGCACGTGGGATTAGCCGTTTCGCGCAAGCGTACGGGCATGCATCATGTCGATCACTCACCGGCGCCCGTAGGCTCGCGCCAAACGGCTGATTAAATCAACAAGCCGTCACGCCATTGGCTCACGCCACGTCCGGAGACGCGGCACCGGCTTGATCGACTGCTACTGCAGGATCATGTCGTCGACGGTCATGCCGCCGGGGATCATCGGCAAGACGTGCTCTTGGTAGGGCACTTCGACATCCAAGACGTAGGGGCCGGGATGGGCGATCATTTCACGGATCGCACCTTCCAAATCGGCTTTCTTTCTCACCGTCGCCGCACCGCACCCATATCCTTGCGCGATTTTCACAAAGTCGGGATAACGCTCGGTGGCGTAGGAGAACCGTTCCGCGTCGCTGTTGCCGCTGGCTTCGTTGTGACTGATCGGTCCCAAGTAGGTGTGGGCTCGGTTTCGATCCATGAAGCGATCTTCCCACTGAACCACCATTCCCAGGTGCTGGTTGTTGAGCAAGAAGACTTTGACGGGCAATTCTTCGCAGAAACACGTCGCCAGTTCTTGGACGTTCATCTGGAAACTGCCATCGCCGTCGATGTCGATGACCAAGGAATTCGGCAGCGCCGCTTGAATCCCCATCGCACACGGCAATCCGAATCCCATCGTGCCCAGTCCGCTGCTGGAGTGCCAGGTGCGGGGGCGTCGGAATCGGTAGAACTGTGCCGCCCACATCTGGTGCTGCCCGACGCCGACGGAGATCTGGGCGTCCATGTCCGCGGTGATGTCACTGAGCGTGCGGATCGCGTGTTGCTGCAAGATCCCGTCGAACTCGGTGTCGTACTTGAAGGGGTACTTCGCCTTGAGTTCTTTGCAATGCTCGCGCCAGGGTTCGATGTCGCACTTGGTGACGGTCTTGTTCAGGGCGTTGAGCACTTGTTTGACGTCGCCGCGAACCGGGATGTGGGCTTCCTTGTTCTTGTTCAGTTCGGAACCGTCGATGTCAACGTGGATGATCTTGGCGTCCTTGGCGAACGCTTCGACTTTCCCGGTCACACGGTCGTCAAAACGAACGCCCAACGCGATCAACAGGTCGCAATCCCGGACGGCATAATTGGCGTACGCCGCGCCGTGCATCCCCAACCAGTCCAGGGAGTTTTCGTTGTCCGGCGGTACCGCACCGATGCCCATCACGGTGGTCACGGTCGGAATGCCCGTCTTGTTGATGAACTCGTTGAGCTCTTCGCTGGCGTTGCCCAAGATGATTCCGCCGCCGGCGTAGATCATCGGGCGACGGGCGAGTCGGATCGCGGCGGTGAGCTGACGAATCGTCTCGCTGGCCACCGGCGGGGGCGCCGCTTCGTAGCCGGGCAGATTCATCGGCGGATCCAAATCCAAGTTGCTCGTCACGTCGGACAATTGGACGTCCTTGGGCAAATCGACCAACACCGGCCCGGGGCGACCGCTACTGGCGATGTGGAACGCCTCCTTCATCACTCGCGGCAATTCGCTGATGTTCGTGACCAGGTAGTGGTGCTTGGTGATTCCGCGGCAAACCTCGACCATCGGCGTTTCTTGGAACGCGTCCGAGCCGATCGCTCGGGTGGGAACCTGGGCGGTCAGACAGACCATCGGAATGCTGTCCAGTTTGGCGTCGGCGATGGCGGTGACCAGGTTCGTGGCGCCTGGGCCGCTGGTAGCCAGCACCACGCCGACCCGACCGGTCGAACGGGCGTAACCTTGGGCGGCAAACGCCCCCCCCTGCTCGTGACGCGGCAAAATTGTCCGGATCGAATCGCCGTAACGCGTCAGGGCCTGGTGCAACGGCATGCTGCATCCGCCCGGATAGGCGAATAGTACATCGACCCCGTGATCTACCAGTGATTTGACAATGATGTCGGCTCCGGTCATCACGCGGTTTTCAGTGTTGGCAGCTTTTGCGGTGCTCATGAGTGGGAAATTGCTAGGACGAAATGGAAATGGAGACGTCGAAAGTAGAAAAACTGACATTTACGTGGCAGGGAGAACTTCCGAACCTAGCTGCTAACGTAAGTGGGGGCCGAAGCTTAGGCAATGCGAAAAACACCCGGCAAAGATGACTAGTTGGTTCAATTTGGCAGCAATCGCCTTGGGCGGAGCGATCGGATCGCTCTGCCGATACGGCCTGACACTCACCGCGGCGGCGCTGCCGGGCGGGTCGACGATGCTGGGAACCACGATCGCCAATCTCGTCGGATGCGGCCTCTTGGGGGCGTTGTCTTCCCTTGACCCGACGCAATCGGAGTCGATTGAGCGATTAATGCTTGCCCTCCGGGTCGGATTCCTGGGCTCGTTGACCACGTTTTCCACGTTCACGGCCGAGTCGTCGATGCTCGCCGGCGAGGGACGCTGGGGGGCATCGGGCATCTACGTCCTGGCCAACTTGATCCTCGGCTATTTGGCGCTGATTCTCGCGGGCCACCTAGTCAGGTGGTGGATTCAAACATGAATGGCGGAACTTTGATGCACCAGACAGACCACAACCATGGACGCCGCGACCCTCATCCGTGGGCGGAGACACCCACCGCAGCCCCCCTTCCCACCACCGCCGTTGGCGGTCGCTTCGGCATTCCACGGCCTCCCCGCGAGTGGGCCACTTGGATCGCCGCGATCCTGTTGTTCGCGCTCCTCGGCACGCCGTCAGCCCTTGCCCAGCCAGCTCCCAACGGCCCCGACACCCTGCGATCGCTGCCGCCCATTCAAGCCATCCCGATCACGTCGGGCGCCGGCTCCAAAGGCACCGCCCCGACCGCGCTGACGTCTCCGCCCTATTGCGATAGCGACACCCTACAAGCCTCCGCGACGATTCGAGCGTTGCAGTTTTGGGGCCAGGATCGTGGCGTTGCAGTCGGCGACCACGGCAGCATCGTTGTCACTGCCGATGGCGGACGATCATGGAAGGAGGTGGAAAGCGGTGTGCAGTGCCGACTCAATGACGTCCTGTGGGTCGATGACCGGCGAGTCGTCGCCCTCGGCGGCGGCGTGGACGTGGTCACGCGAATCAGCCGCGGCGTCATTTTGGTCAGCCAGGATGCCGGAGCGTCGTGGCGTCGATCGGGCGATTCCGAGCTGCCGTTGCTGCACTCGATCGAACGCTCCCGTGGTAACCACTCCGGCGACCGGCGTGCTTCCATCACCGCCGTCGGCGCCCCGGATCCGATCACCGGCGCCACCTCGTTTCAGTCGCGCGACGGCGGACGAAGCTGGCAATCCATGCTCGACCCGCAAGCGACTGCAACGACCGACTCACTGTCACGCAACACACTGCCAGGATCATCGATCCGGCCGACCGCGACCGCGGAACAGTCGGCGAGCTTGTCCGACCGAGTCAAAACGCGATCGATCATCCGCGCCTCGTGTCGTCTGGACGATCAAACGATCTTGTGCGCCGGCGACCATGGAAACATTTTTCGATCGACCGATGGAGGACGAACCTGGTCGGTTGTGCGGTCGACCGACGCGCCGCAAGGCCCGCCCGGATCCTGCGCGATGTTGGTGATCGCCGCCAACGAAGACCAGATCCCGTGGACGTTGATCGGACGCGAAACATTGGAAAAACGATTGCGTTGCAATCTGATCGTCGGGACGCGCTCCCCACCGACGTCTCATGCATTGGACCAAGCCGCGATGAGACTCGGTGTCGCGGCGGTGGACTCGTTTCCGGCCGCGGACGAAAACGATTCGCTGGTGACACTGCGACGTTGGATCGACGTCCACCAGCCACCGATCCTTGCCCTCAGCGACGCACTGCCTGCGGAAACCAAAACGGCGCTGCTGCAACACGCCGTCGCCGGCGGTACCGAAAAAGTGGTCGAGTTCGCATTGCACGGACGCGGCGAGACGCTTTTGCACGACAGCGCGATGCTTCCCGACAGCGGCGTGCTGGCGGGTGACTTCGCCGCAGACGGCTTGATGTTGGTGTCTGATTTCGAACTCGCCAGCGGCGCCGAAGCCGCAGAGAACCCTTGGGTCGCCATCAACACCCGTTACAGCGGAGGTTCCCAACTCGCACGCGGCGACAGTCTAGGTCTGGGCGTTCGCCTGAACCGTGGGCATCGCTTGCCGCCGCGCCAGAGCAAAGCCAGTCGCCGAAGATTGAACATCATCCAAGGGAGACTGAAACAGCAGGCGGCCATCACCGAGTTGCTGATGACGCAAACGGGCGTCTCACAACAGGTGACGCCCGACGAGTTCGCCGAAGCGCTGAGCCGACTGCTGGATCAAACCAGCCGCGAAGATCAATTTCGGTCCGCCTGGTCGATCGCGCGACGGTCGATCGGTCAACCGAACCCGATCGCGGTGTGGAATGAGATCGCGCGCCGATTCAGCGATTCCTCCGCCGCCCAGCTTCTGGGACTCCACGCCCGCGCACGCCAACAGAGCCAGGAATGGGACCGGCATCGGGCGCTGATCAACCGCCTGCGTTCCGCGGGCGAACCGACCGCCTCGGGCGAACCTGCCGCAACGCCCTTCAGCAACGTCCAATCGCTGCCCGACGCTGCCCAAGAACTGTTGCCGACCGGCGGCGGTCATGCAGCTATCGTTTCGCCGTTCCAATCCAACCGCAGTGCGACCCCGGATTCGCAACCGACCGTGATCCAAGCCTCCGCGGCACTGCCCCTCGGCAATCACCGATTCAACGGCCTGCACCGACCCAATAGCCTGCTCACCCCCTTTCGCCAGACATCCGAACACACGGCGGATCACCAAATCGATCTGGCCTGGCAAATGCATCCGGTTCGCTTGATCGTCGAAGACGCGTTGGCTCGGCATCCGCGAAACACAACCGAGCAGGCCACAACCGAGCAGACCGATGAAGCCCCCACCGAAGACCCCGTGGCCGAACACGACTTCTCCGCCGACGTGCGTCGTATCGCCGATCTCGGGTCGCCCTGGTCCAGTTTGCTTCAGCCGTCTTCACGCCAAACCGCGATCGCCGCAAGAACCGTTGAACCTCCGCGGTTGGACGGCCAACTCGACGAATTGTTCTGGAACGCCCCAGGGATCCGATCCGCGCAAACACGAGGCCGGAGAC
>NZ_JBFHKV010000605.1:0-5173 GCF_041595215.1 Stieleria sp.
AACGAAGAAAACGATCCCGATTCCGACGATCGAGCGGCCGCTTGCCCCGGCCAACCTGAACGAACAGGTCGAATCGATGATCGACTTGATCGCCCTGGCGCTCTGGACCGACTCGACGCGATGCGTCACCTACATGCTCGGCAACAGCAACAGTCGGATGATCTTTGATTTCCTGGGCATCAAAGAACAGCATCACTACCTGTCGCACTTCTTCCGGAACTTTTCACGGTCCAACCTGGACGCGTTGCTGAAGATCAGCCTTTGGCACATGGAGAAATTCGATTACTTGCTCAACAAAATGAAATCTTACAAGGACCACAACGGCTCCTTGTTGGATCACAGTGTTGTGTTGTTCGGTTCCGGCATGGGACACAGCGACAACCACACGGTCAAACGGGTGCCGATCATCCTTGCCGGTCAGGGCGGCGGCCGATTGAAGACCGGGCGTTATGTCCGCTATGCCGAAAATCAACAACTCGGTCGGCTTCACCTGGTCTTGTTGCAGAAATTCGGTATCAACATCGATTCGTTCGGGCAATCGAATCAGCCCTTGCCCGGGCTCGACGGATCCGATTACACGCCGTTCCGCGAGCGTTCGTTCGATAGCTGGGTGCGCTACGAATCGGGAACGATCACGGTCCAGGGGCGATTGAGGCTGTCCGAGGACTTGAACGAAGCCAAAATCTTTTTCGTCGACGTCCCGGGCCGATTGCCGGTTCGCGTGGAGATCGAATTCCGTGATTTCCACGATTTCAATTTGGCCTACCACTGCGGGACACCGATCGAGCTGACCGGCGAAGGGACACAGCGCAATGGCCAACTGGTGCTCACGAAGATCAAAGGCTTGCGATCACTGTTCGGGAAAAAGCCGGGGACGCAGAACGGGTGAGGCTCGATCACGACGATTGTGATGTTGGTCACTTCGGGCGTCTGGCCGGCTTTGAGCTTCGCTTTCATCTTGCGAAACATGCGGGGCCACTCGGCCACACGGCGGTTCTCGATCGGGCTCTCGCCGACCATCTGTGACAAGCTGCAGCCTTCGATGAATTGCATCGAGTAATACAGCGTCCCCTCGACTTCACCGACGTCGCAGATCGTGACGACGTGTTCGTGATCAAAACGTGCCGCGGCTTTTGCTTCGGCGCGAAAACGTTCTTTCCAAACTTCACGCCGGTCGGCCGACAACATGGCCAGTTGGTCGGGCCGAATCAGTTTTACCGCAACGCTGCCACGCGGACTGATCGTCGGCATGGGAATGCAGATGGCCCAGCAAGGTCGGATTTCACTAGTCGATCACACGGTCGCGGGCGGAAACGCCCCAGTACAAGAAGTGAGGAAGGTTGCCCACGAACGGCACCTCACGTTCGCATTCCCACACCCGGCTGCCCTTGTAGTCCAGACGCAGGGGCAATTGGCTCAATTGGGCAGCGGCAAACCGCCACTGGTGACCGCCGTCGGACTCCACCGCTTCGATCAACAGAATCAACTCGGGATCCGTCCCCATCACGAATGCAAACACCGCACCGTCGATGATCTCATGGCGTTCGCTCTGATAACGATAAATCGGTTGTGCGAGCAGCCTGAGCGAACCTTGTCCGTCGCCGAGTCCCGGAGGAATGGTCGCTTCAAAGTGTCTTGCCAAACGTCGCATCTGGGTCAAGCGGAGCGTTGCCGTCGGCGCCGGCGGAGACGCGTCGGGGATCGCAGCGGGCTTGATACCGGGGTCGCGCGCGTTCCAATCTGGGACCACGCCACGCCGGCTTTGACGCGGCTCGTGCTTGGAGCTGATCGGGGCAAGCGAAAGCGAATGAAACTCATGCGACAGACGTCGTTTGGCGGGATCGTCTGGGGAGATCACCGACCAGATCGCGCCGACGACTTCGGGCCGTCCATCACTCGTCCAGACAAACGCGGCTCCATGCGTATCGCGGACCCGCACCGGATTGGTAAAGGTCAGCAGGGGAGACGGCACGAGTTGCAGCTCTTCGGTGTCGTCACCGTGTCGAAACATCTGGTACTGCGCCGCTTCCTGTTGATACACGGCGTTCCAACGTTCGCGTTGATCCGTCGTCGGGATGACCTCCTGTCCGCTCGCTCGTCCGACGGCAACGGCTAACGCAACCAGCAGAAACCCATGAATTCTCGGCGACATCTGCACGCTCCCCAGATGGATGAAAGGAACCGCCTCCAAAATAGGCGTACCGTCTATTTTTAAACCCTTGTCGAGCGCGGTGCAAGCATCCGTGTTTCCGGCGGCACCAGGGAACCTGAAACTCGCGTTCTGCCACAGCCTCATTTTCGGGTTCGGAGCGTGGGTCGACGATGCATCCATCGTTGCCGGCACGTCCCGGCGCGTGGTGGGCAGAAACGCCCGCGAACCACGATCGTGCCTGAATTCCTGGCACCTTGCACGACGATTTCGCATCTCGTCTGGCGACGACGGAGGGCGAAAGGCCCTGACGATCCCGTGAAGGCGATTTAACGAAAACATCGACACTCTAATCGTCATGTATCCGGCCCATCATCGAGTCAGGTACACGCTTTGCCCCGTCTCCGGACAAGCACTCTCCCGCTCACGGGCGACGGAAAGGTCGTATCGAGCCCATCAGCCTCACCATGATCCACTGGGACGACCTTGAGAAACTCAGAAAACGATAAGACACACGGTCAATGCACCGTTCCTCCCGTGCGGATACGGACGACCGACTCATGAGTGACCGGCAAGTCGTTTTGGTGACCGGCGCTTCGGTCGGCTTGGGGCTCGCGATCGCTCGCCGTCTGCTGCACGAGCAACGCAAGCAGAATCTGCACCTGGTTCTAACGGCGCGGGCAGGGTCGCTGCATCGATTCGGCGAGCAGGGGATTGTCGAGCGCGACGACGTCTGGATTCGTCCTCTGGACATCACCGACGCGGAGCAACGGGTTTGCATCGTCAACGAGATCGCGTCCACGCTGGGCGGTGTCGATGTGCTGATCAACAACGCCGGTGTGGCCTATCGATCCTGTGTGGAGCACGTCACCGAACCGGAGCGGCTGCACCAAATGAACATCAACTTTCGATCACCGATCGAATTGACGCGTTGCGTGTTACCGGGGATGCGTCAAAAACGGCGTGGCAAGATTATCAACATCTCCTCGGTAGGCGGCATGATGGCGATGCCCACGATGTCCGTCTACTCGGCGTCCAAGTTCGCCTTGGAGGGAGCCAGTGAAGCGCTGTATTACGAAGTCAAGCCGTGGAACGTTTCCGTCACGCTCGTCCAACCGGGGTTCATGCGATCCGACGCTTTCGAAAAGGTGCCGTACACGACATTGAGCGCAGACGCCTCGGACGATCACCAGAATCCGTACCACGAGCACTATCATCACATGGAACAATTCATTGCCAAGGCAATGCATCGAGCGCTCGCCACGCCCGATTCGGTCGCGCTGAAAGTCATCCGAGTGATGCGGCGGAAGTCTCCACCGCTGAGAGTCTACGGAAGTCTCGACGCGGTCTTGTTTTCGGCCCTGCGTCGTGTCCTGCCGAGACGTTTTTACAATTGGTTCCTGTACCGCAACCTTCCCCACGTGCGACGGTGGGGAAAACGTTAACGGTCGATCGTTTGGATGGCGACTTCGCTATTGCCCGAACGCCGGATTTCGTGCCGCGGGCGGTGGTGCCAGGCCGGGGGCTCCGTTGTTTTGCATCATGCTGGCGGTGAGCATCGCTTGGGTCAGCGCGGTGTCGAATTCTTGCTGGGTCTTGGCGTCCAGCATCGGCTGGAGGAATTGGTTGGCCATGCCGGCGATCATCCCGGTCGCTTGGGCCATCTGTTGCTGCGAGGCTTGAAAGGCTGCTTGATTGCTTTCGAATTGCTCCGCCATTCCGCTGGCCATCGTGCCGCCTTTTTCTTTCCACGTCGCGACGAAGTCTTTCGGCATCCAACGTCCGCCATAAGCGACCATTTCAACGACTGTTGTTCCGCCGCCTTGTTTGGGCACCGTGATCGTACCACTCGAATCGTCGATCTGATTGACGACGATCGTGTTGGTGAACTGATCGATCATCCCGGGCGGTGCTGCCTGGACCAAGACATGCAGGTGTCCGCCGATCCGTGGTCCGTAATGATCGACAAAGCTGGTGACCGAATCGTCGACGATCATTTTGGAATCGAACACGCACTGAACCACCTCGTAGATCAGCCCGCTGGCGGGATCGTACAGCGGCTGAACCATCTGAGTCACTTGCGGCGGCGCCATTTTCATCATCGGCGTGTTTAAGATGAACTGTTTTTGTCGAATCAGAATCTCACAGACTTTGTTGGCCACCTCGTGAATCGGCTGTTGCGCTTCGACTTGCATTTCGATCGCCGGACGCATCGCCGCACGGACCTCGTCACTGTCAACTTCTCGACGGACTTCGGCCGGCAAGGCATACCAGAAGACTTCGGGATGCCCCGCCACGACTTGCTCGATCACGAAGTCGACGGTCTGCTGCAGCGAACCGTTGTCGGGGAAGTCCGGCATCGGGGAGACCGGCGGGACGGCGGGTGCGAAGTCGTTGTCGCCGCGAGCGACCGACGGTGTCGCCGATCCGGATGATGCACCTGCGGTCGCGGGCTTGGCGACCATTGGCTTGGTGGCAGTGGCCGGGTTCGATTTCGCGGCCTCGTACAACGCTTTGGCGCGCTCGCGACTGGCGTCACTCAACCGTTCGATCGGAACGTTCTTTGTCGAACCGTCGGCCAGACGCAAGACGATCGATCGGCCTTCGACGCCCACGAATTCGGCTTCGATCTTGAATTGCCCGGTGTTGTCCGTCCACGTTTCCGCTTGCACCGCATCGGGTATGGCCAGCGAGAAAAAAGAATTCCGAAAAGGAATGATCGAGAATGTCTCATGGGGAATGCCTAGGAGGATGGGAAGTTCAGGACGCGCCGGTACCAGTGATCGCTCCCATCTCCCCTGGCATGACGGGCCAGATGGGGCTGGGAAGGAGCCGTGTGCACCCAATGGTGCCGCAGGTGCACCGATGCAATGGCAAGAGCCGGGGCCCGATGGGGAATGAATCGGGGCGCCATTATACGCGAATCGGCGGGCGGCTCGCGAAGCACGAGTATTCCGTGTCAGCTATCTTTTCGGGTAGTGGACGAGGCGACGAGTCCTTGCCGATAGGCCGACGACAGAGGAC
>NZ_JBFHKV010000606.1:0-5171 GCF_041595215.1 Stieleria sp.
CTTGCTTGATCTTATTCGCCTGGACGGAAAATGCGCGCTCGTCACCGGAGCTGGTTGCGGCATTGGAAAAGGCTGCGCACTTGAGCTGGCTGACGCCGGTGCCGACCTGATTCTCAATGACCGACCTGGCAGCGACGAACTCGCCAAGACCGCTGAAGAGATTCGTACGTTGGGAAGAAAATGTTGGACGGTTGAAGCCGATGTTTTTTCCGCAGCCGGTTGTGAATTGCTGGTTCGTCAGGCGATCGAACTTGCCGGCACAATCGACATCTTGGTCAGCAACCCGGCCTACGGAAAGCGATGCGGCTTTCTGGAGTTTCCCGCTGATGAATTCGACAAGGTGATCGACGCGACGTTCAAATCGGGGTTCCGTATCAGCCAAGCGGTCGCACGCCACATGGTAGAACGTGAGATATCGGGAAAGATCCTGTTTATCAGCAGCGTCGTTGGCGAGATGCCGTTTGCACGCAATGGCCCCTATGGATCGGCCAAGGCTGCTCTGAATCAGCTGACCCGGAGTATCGCGGTGGAACTGTTCCCGCATCGCATCAACGTCAACGCGATTGCGCCCGGCTGGATCGACACACCTACCGAACGAAAGACATTTACCAAGGAAGTCATCGAAGCACGAGGCCCCACCTTGCCTTGGGGACGCATCGGCACGCCGTCGGACATCGGTCGCGCCGCCGCGTTTTTGGTTTCCGAAGCCGCCGACTACATCACCGGAGTCGTGCTGCCGGTCGACGGTGGATTCCGGTTCAAGGACATGCGAGCCGACGATGAGCCACAGGAAGCTGATCCGTTGTGAGCATGAACGAAGCGATCCAGCTAAAATTTCGTCGCTTTGGCGGAAATCATGTCGGGCCAAATCTGCTGATCACCGCGGGGGTTCACGGTGATGAGTATTTGCCGATGCTTGCCGTGGGCGAACTGATTCGAAGGTTCGACTCGGATGACAGACTTAGGCGAGAGCTGCGCGGCACGTTGACATTAATCCCGGTTGTCAATCGTTCGGCGTACCACGCCGGACGCCGCGTCGGTGATGACGGTCGGGACCTTGCACGCACTTGTCCCGGACGGCAAGACGGAACCGTCACCGAGCGAGTCGCTCATGCGTTGAGTCGTCAGATCGCCGAAGCGGATTTCTACATCGATTTGCATTCGGGAGGAACGGAGTTGTGCGTTTTGCCGCTGGCCGGTTACATGCTCCACGCGAATTCAGCGATTCTGCAGCAGCAGCGAAAGATCGCGTCCGTTTTTGGGCTGCCATTCGTCTGGGGCACGTCGGCGGAGTTGCAAGGGCGGTCCCTTTCGGTGGCGCGTGATGCCGGCGTTCCTGCCATCTACGTCGAGTATCTCGGTGCGCATCGTGAGCTTTCCGAGCTGTCAGGCGGTGCGTTTGCTTCAGCGGGAATCAATCACCCGCTTCTCACTGGATGTCTGAACGTGATGCGGCACTTTGAGATGCTGCCGGGAGCGATCCAGAGGTGCGACGACCAGCAAGTGGCCGAAGACTGGCGCGTCGGTTCGGGGCACATGCAAGTCAGCCATCCGGCGCCCACCGGAGGGTTCTTGACTCTTAAGGTAAAGCTCGGCCAAAGAGTCTCATGCGGCGAGTTGCTTGCCGAGATCGAATCGCTGTTCGGAGGTGAGAAGCATGCGGTGGTCGCTGAACAGGACGGGACCGTTGTCATGCTGCGCGAGTATCCGAGAATCAATGAAGGCGACTCCGTGGCCGTCATCGTGGAAACTGGAGAGCAGTCATGAGTGTGTGGCGATGGACGGATCGGTATTCCCCATCGATTCCCGATGAGAACTGCCTTTCGCTCGGTGAGGGGCAGACGCCTTGCATTCGTTCGAGGAGTATCGGCGCTGAATTTGGGATTCGTAATCTCTTTTTCAAGCTCGAGACGGTGAATCCCAGCGGGTCTTACAAAGACCGGTTTGCCGCCCTGGCTGTCAGCCACATGTTGGCGAATGGGCAACACACATGTTTGGCCACGTCGAGTGGAAACACTGGCGCGGCTCTGGCAGCGTACTGCGCCGCGGCGAAGATTCGATGTCGAATCGCAGTGGTCGAATCGGCACCATCGGCCAAGCTGCAACAGATGTTGGCTTACGGAGCGGAAATCCAGCGGGTTCGAGAGTTTGGCACCGATGCGAGTGTGACAGGATGTGTTTTCGAACGACTCGAAGCGAAATCTCGGCAACCAGGTTTCGCCCTACAGATCAGCGCGTTTCGCTACAGTCCGCTCGGAATGCAGGGAGTGGAGAGCATCGCATTTGAATTGCAGGGTCAGGTGCCTGTTGATCAAGGAAACGTTTTTTGCCCGGCGGGCGGTGGCGGGCTCACACTGGCAGTGGCTCGCGGGTTTGCCAAAGCGAACGGACTTGCATCGGTCCACTGCGTGCAACCGGAAGGGAACGACACGATCGCCGGCCCACTTCGCGAAGGCAGCGACGAGGCGCGCAACGTTCGCTGCAGCACGAAGGTCAGCGGGCTGCAAGTCGCCAACGTGATTGATGGCAACGAGGTGATTGCCGCTTGCCGAGAATCAGGCGGCACGGGGCACACCGTTTCGGATCAAGAGATTTTCGATGCCCAAAAGCTCCTCGCGCGTGCCGAAGGGATCTTTAGTGAACCGGCCGGTGCGGTGGCGCTCGCGGGGGCGCTTAAAGCGGCCAGACGGGCCGAGCTGGATCTTGATTTGCCCGTGATTTGCCTGGTCACCGGAAGCGGTTTCAAAGACTTGTCATCGATCGACGCAATGAATGCCGATGCGGAGTGTCCGGTCGTTACCGCGGACGCGATGTTCGCTGAGGATTGAGAATCGAATTAGGAAATCCCAAGGATTTCGAACCCATCACGGAAAATCAACTTCTCGATTTCCTGTTCATTCAATTTCGGCAGATTCGTTCCCGCCACCATCTCGTTTAGTTTTCTCAATCCCGAGATCGATTCGTTGACCGTCGTGAACGGGTAGTCGGAGCCGAACAACAGCTTGTTCCAAACGCCATACTCCTGGACCAGCATCAGGCTGTTGTAAAGTTGCCACGGTCGGTAATGCAGCGCACTGATGTCGGCAAACACATTGGGGTGCTTTCGAATGGTCGCCACGCACTCACTCTCGTACGGATGACTGAGGTGCGCCAGAACGAAGCGAATCTCGGGGTGTCGCGTCGCGACCGGATCGATCAATCGAGGCAACGTGTATTTCAACGGTGCTTGGCGGACAAAGGTGGTTCCGGTGTGCAGCAACACCGGCAGTCGCTTTTCTTCGGCGTATTTCCAGAGCGGTTCCAGCCGATCGTCGTCGACGCCGAAGCCCGCGTACATCGGCAGAAGCTTGACACCACAAAGCCCCAATTGCTCGTGCCCGTGCCGCATTTCGTCTTCCCATCCCGCTTGGGTCGGGTCGATGGAAAGGTACCCGGTAAGACGCTCCGGATCTTGTGCGACGTAGTCTGCGATATACTTATCATCGACCCACAATCCGCTCAATCGCGCCTTCCCACCAAAGACGACGGTACGCGTCCCCGGGGGCGCGGCATCGCGGTAGTCATCCAAACGAATCGTCAGGTCGACGGTTTCCCCGGCCTTCGCCGCGGACGCTTGGCGAATGAAGTCTTCGCTGAACGCATCAGGAAATGGCCATGCGTGGCTGTGAATGTCTGTGATCATGTGAGGTCTTGACGCAGGTGTGGTGGGATTATCGTACACTATAGAGAAAGGCGCCCACGCGGTGGTTCTTGCCTAGCGTGAAGGACAGAAAGGATACACATCTGCAGTCATGACCGACCAACCTCGTATTCTGATCATCGGCGTCGGATCCATCGGCGAGCGACACCTGCGTTGCTTCCAGTCAACCGGACGCTGCCACGTGGGGTTTTGCGAGCCGTTGCGCGATCGACGCAACGAAGTGGCTGAGCGATACGCTGTCAACGGGTACGAGTCTTGGGAGCAGGCGTTGGCGGAAGAGCGTTTCTCCGCCGCCGTCATCGCTACTCCGGCTCCCTGTCACATTCCGACAGCCCAAGCCCTCACCGATCGCGGAGTTCACCTGCTGATCGAGAAACCTTTGAGCCTGAATACCGATGGCGTCTCTCAGTTGTCGGATTCCATCAAGCATCATGGAACTCGCGTCTCGATCGGGTTCGTTTATCGCTCTCTGCCGGCGCTGCAGCAGATGCGTGCGGTGATCCGGTCTGGAAAGCTGGGACGGATCGTACAAGTCCAAGTTCAATCCGGACAACACTTTCCGTTTTATCGTCCAGCCTATCGCAACATCTACTACGCCGACGCTGCGCAAGGTGGCGGACTGATCCAGGACATGTTGCCGCATTTTTTGAACGCGGTGGAGTGGATTGCCGGACCGGCCACAAAGGTCGTCGTCGATGCAGCGCACCAGGTTCTTCCCGGGGTGGAAGTGGAAGACACCGTCAATGTTCTTTCCCGTCACGGAGACGTCTTGGCGAGTTTGACGACGAATCAACATCAGCCTGTGAACGAATCCGTTATGACCGTCTTGTGCCAGCGCGGCGCGGCTCGATGGGAACTCAATGGACATCGGTGGTTCTTGGCGGATGAAATCGGAGGCGATTGGACGTTGCAGCAAGCGTTCGACCATCAACGCGATGATTTTTATATTCTTCAGGCGAATGCGTTTATGGATCTTCTTGAGGGAAAGGCAGAACCGTTATGCTGCTTCGATGAAGGAGTCGCCACGCTGCGTTCAACGCTGGCGATTCTGAAATCGAGACAGACAGACGCCTGGGAGACTGTTTCCTAATGCTTTGTCACACACAGCAACCGTTGGTGTTTAGCCTTTAGGCGATTCCGAGTCACTGCGACGCAGCGACAGTGGGCGGCTGAAGCCTGGACACCAACACGTATGTCCGAGCCGTTGGTGTTTAGCCTTTAGGCGATTCCGGGTCGCTGCTATGCAGCGAGAGTGGGCGGCTAAAGCCTGGACACCAACACGTATGCCCGTGCCGTTGGTGTTTAGCCTTTAGGCGATTCCGAGTCGCTGCTATGCAGCGACAGTGGGCGGCTAAAACCTGGACACCAACACGTATGCCCGTGCCGTTGGTGTTTAGCCTTTAGGCGATTCCGGGTCGCTGCTATGCAGCGAGAGTGGGCGGCTAAAGCCTGGACACCAACACGTATGCCC
>NZ_JBFHKV010000607.1:0-5159 GCF_041595215.1 Stieleria sp.
CGTCGTTGAGTGGCAAGATTCACGTCGATGCGATCGCAAAAACGTTTCACAGCACGGGCACCGCCATGCTGTCCGATGTGACCTATGCGGACGCGCAAATCGGATCGGCCGACTTGGATTGGAGCGTCGAATCGTCTGGTGTCACGCTGCGCACACAGTCAAATGATTTCCTGGGCGGAACCTACGCCTTGAATGCGCACCTCGCGGAACTGGATTGGACCCGAACCACGCTCGACTTGCGATTCAAAGAGATCCAATGTTTGAAAGGACCAGAATTGTTAGGGATCGACATTCCGGTCACGGGAACGATTGAAGGTGGATGTCGGTTGACATCGATCGGGGCGTTGAACGATTTGCGCGGCAACGGCTGGATACGAAGCCGCGGCGTTTCGATACACCAAGTTCCCGTGAGCCTCAATCAAGGTCGATTCACCATTGCCGAAGGCACGGCAGAACTCTCCGCCGAAGGCGAGAGTTTAAACGGCACCTACAACGCCAACGCCAAGTGTCGGCTCGACGAAACCCTTGCGTTTGCGAAACAGAAGAATCGCGACCTGCGTCGATTGCCGGTCATCGCCAAGGCCACGTTGACGGGCCTCTCGATTGGTCAGTCCGTACGTTCGCTCGGCGCAAGCGGTGCGTTACAACCGTTGACCGGCGTCGTGCATGCAAGCTGTGTCCGAGACGAATCGACACAGGCCGAGGGGTTGATATGCACGGCATCCGCGACCGCAGAAAATCTAAGCTGGCATGGAAAGTCGCTCACGGATCGATCAACCGCAACGGTTCGCCTTCATCCCGATCGCTTGGAGCTTTCGGGCATCGACGGTCGACTCGCCGGTGGTCGAATCACCGGTCGGGGTGAAGTCGCCTTGGACGGCTCACAGCGAGGTTATTTTCAATTGGCCGTCGATCGCATCAGCTTGCGTCAAGCGGCTGCACCTCTGGGACGGTCCATCAAAGGGGTTACCGGAACGGCCAGCGTGCAGGTCGACGGCCGGCTGGGGAGCGTCATCACCGGCCGCGCACAGATTTCGGCGAACCATCCCTCCGTTTCAAACTTGAACGTCCGCGCGGTGCGGTTTCCCGTCGACTGGTCGTTCACGCCCGCCACGCAGCGTTTCGGATGGCGATGCCGAGCCGGGGTGATCGATGCAGGCGCCGGCAAGATCAATGTTTCCACCGAAGGTGATTTCGCGCGAACGCTCAACATGCGAATGACGGCCAAGCTGGATCACATCGACACCTCGAAAATGCTGCGCGGGGGTGCCACCGACCTGGGAATCATTGACGGGCGAGTCCATCTCAAAGCCAATCGCGCGCGTTCGCTCAATCAAATCAGCGGAACGTTTGACGTCAACCTGTCGAAAGTCGATTCGATGAACCTGCCGATTCTGGATCAATTGGGTGCCTTGATCAATCTCGCTCCCACGCTGTCCACCGACCAAGACAACCAGGGGACGATCCAGGGCCGTCTGGCGGGCGGGCTGGTTCATTTGGATCGACTCGCAATCTCGCAAAGCAACGTCCAGGTCTTGATGGACGGGCAGGCGACGCTGGACGGACGGCTGGATTTTGACATCACCGCCGCGACCGGCCAAACCGGCCCGGCCGACGGGCTGGCTGCGTTGGCCAGTTCTCCCATCTTGCTGGCCGCACCGGCGCCGGTCGCGTTGGTCTTAAAAGCCAACGAAGCGATGAAAGACCGCGTGGTGCATGTTCACGTGGGCGGCACCGCAACCCGCCCCGTCTTGCGGCTCCAGCCCGGGAAACAACTCGCTCAAGACA
This sequence comes from Stieleria sp., assembly GCF_041595215.1. NCBI lineage: Bacteria > Pseudomonadati > Planctomycetota > Planctomycetia > Pirellulales > Pirellulaceae > Stieleria > Stieleria sp. Next base: position 1,789 of record NZ_JBFHKV010000607.1, read on the forward strand.
CGCTTCGATTCTTTTTGAAAAACAGTTTTGGTTCGCAGGTCGCAGACGCTGTTGATACGTCGCGACGCGGCTTTCGATAGGAAGACAGGAAATATTACGATGCAGTCAGTACTAAAGAAACACGGACGTCGATCCACGACAGCGACACTGGAGTTCCCGGTGACGGCTTGCATGTTCGTCGTCGTCGTGGCGGCGTTGCTCCCGGGTTGCCGCACGGCATCGTCGCTAGGGCTGCCGGTATCGGCCAATTCGAATCGGTTGCTGCCCTACGCGTCACATCTGCGACAAAGCGTGGGCCACCGCCCCGATATTGCAACCGAATTGGCCAAACAGGCCTTGCCACCGCACCGCGTCGAAGCCGGCGACATCTTGGTTATCGAACCCAACGATTTCAATTCGCCGATTCGTTTACAGAGCGATCAAACCGTTCCACAAGACGGCGTCATCGAGTTGGGCGAATACGGTCGCATTGCCGTGACCGGTTTGAACACCGAAGAGATTCAACAACTCGTTCAAGCACGCATCGCGGCCCGCGAAACGGTCCGGCGAAAAGGTCAGATCGGTTTGGCGACACACCGTCAGAATGCTGATTCGGCCGGCGAAAGCGTCCCGGATTACGGGATCACGGTGCGATTGGTCAATCTGGAGAACGCACAGTACTACGTGATGGGTGAAGTGAATGCGCCGGGTTCGTATCCGCTTGTCGGAGCCGAAACGGTGCTCGATGCCGTGATTGCAGCAGGCGGGCTTTCCGATCGCGCCAATGAGCACCAAGTCATCTTGACACGTCCCCAATTGGACGGCCAGCCACGTCAGATTTTGCCTGTTTGCTACAAACAAATTCTACAACTTGGCGATGTCTCGACCAACTATCAGCTGCAACCCGGCGATCGCGTTTACGTTCCCAGTGTCACGCTGTGGGAAGACGTCAAACAGAGTCTGACATTCGGCAGCGACAAAAGCTGTCCGCACTGCCGAACTTACCAACGCTAGATTCCTGCGCGAATCCGTTTCGAAGGTCACGCTGGGCGTGACGCCAGGCATGCGATCGACTGACTGCGGCACGGTTGCGAAATGCGGCATAGGCTGTCGAACACACGTCACGCTCTTGTTAGACTAGTGCTCTATCGCAGCTTAATTTCCAGGTAGTGGACGAGGCGCCGAGTCCTTGCCAATATGCCGACTACAGAGGACTCGTCGCCTCGCCCACTACCGCCTACCGGAAAACCAAGGTGCGGCGGAATACTAGTCTTAGTAGACGACGTCCGACTGCCGTCAAGGTTGGCGTCGCCTCTGGAGCCTGATCAACTGGAAACTGATGACCGCTGTAAATGATTCTGTCGCGTTGGGACTTGATTTTGGAACGGAGTCGGCGCGGGCAGTTCTCGTCGACCGCAATGGATGCGAATTGGCTGTCTGTGAGAACCCGTATCGTCACGGACAAATCACGCAAATCCTGCCGACCAGCGGCGCCGCGCTGCCGCAACACTTCGCGCTCCAGAACCCCGCCGATTGGATTGAGTCGGCCGCCAAAGCGACGACTGACGCGATCAAAACATCGGGCATCGATGTTCGCCGTGTCGTCGGCATTGGAGTCGATTTCACCAGCTGCACCATGTTGCCGACCCAGTTGGATGGCACGCCGTTGTGCGAGTTGGAACGGTTTCGGGACACACCCTTGGCCTGGCCGAAACTCTGGAAACATCACGGCGCGATCGAACAAACCGATCGCATGAACCGAATTGCCAAAGAACGCAACGAGGCGTTCATGGATCGTTACGGCGGGACCATCGGTTTGGAATGGTTCTTTCCCAAAATGCTGGAAACAATTGACAAGGCACCGGAGGTCGCCGACGCCGCCGAAGTTTGGCTGGAAGCCGGTGACTGGTTTGTCTGGCAACTGGTGGGCTGTGATGCGGCTGAATTGCCAAGGTCAACCTGCCAAGCCGGTTACAAAGCATTGTGGTCGGCCGAGACCGGGTACGCATCGGACGCTTACTTTGCGGCCGTGGACCCGGCCCTGGCGGCAGCGGCGCGCGACAAAATGCCCGGCCGAATGTTGTCGCCGGGCCAGTTCGCCGGAACGCTTTGTGAAGCCTTGGCCGATCGTCTCGGATTGCCCGCCGGCATCGCGGTTGCCGCTGCCACCATCGATGCCCATGCCGCGGTGCCCGGCGTCGGTGAAGCCGAACCGGGGACGCTGGTCATGGTGATGGGGACCAGCAGTTGTCACATGCTCAATGCCCGCGAAGGCAAACCAGTTGACGGGGTGGCGGGAATTGTCGACGGAGGAATTTTGCCCGGGATGTTCGGCTATGAAACCGGACAAGCCGCCGTGGGTGATGCGTTCGCCTGGTTGTTGAAACTACTGAACCTGGACTCCTTTGAGCAACTCGCCAAAGACGCGATCGCGCTGCCAGCCGGAGCCGACGGCGTGATGTGCTTGGACTGGATGAACGGCTGTCGCACGCCGTTGATGGATGGAACCGTCAAAGGTGCCTTCAGCGGATTGACGCTGGCGACCACTCCGGCTCACATGTATCGAGCTCTTCTGGAAGCGTCTGCGTTCGGGGTACGCTGGATTGTCGATGTCCTTCGCGAAGGCGAAATCCCCGTCGATCGGTACGTCGCAAGCGGCGGATTGCCCCATCACAATCCCGCCGTCGTCCAAGTCTATGCCGATGTGCTGGGGAGCGAAATCGAGGTGCATCCGTCCCAACAAGGACCCGCGATCGGTGCGGCCGTGCTGGGCATGATCGCCGCAGGCGAATCCAAGAGCGGTTTCGCCAGCGTTGCCGATTCGGCACGCGCGATGGCAGCCGTGCCCGAATCCCAAAAGCAGATCGTCAAACCGAATCGCGATCACGAATCAAGCTATCGAGAACTGTACCAACGCTACCGGAAACTCGCCGATGTGATGCAGAACTTGTAGCGTGGGGTTTTCGGTGGCGGGGCAATGGAAGGCAGAATGATGGGAAGCAAGAGGATGGTGCGGTAGAATCATTTCCTACAGGATGCAGGGCTGCGGCGCGACGACGCGGAGGACTCGGAATCAATTACGATGGGGATGAACATGCGATACGACTGTTCGGCCGACCGCCATTGGCGCACTCTGGGATGCATCGGCGTGGCAGTGGTTTTCGCCCTGCCGGCAGTGGCCGTCGAAGAACCCCTGCGCGGTGAAGCGAAGCGACCGACCACGATCACACAGCTGATCGACGATTGGTTTTGGCCAGATCCCTACAGTCATCTCGGGCACGTCCGATCCAACGGTGCGGGCTGGGAATGGGTACGCATCGCCGCTGACGTCAAGGCCGGGACCGACGCCGGATTGTCGTCAGAACAAATCTCTGCGATCGCCGCGATCTATC
>NZ_JBFHKV010000608.1:0-5148 GCF_041595215.1 Stieleria sp.
GACAGACCGACCACAACGGACCTCCACATGAAAACCAACCTGCTCCTTCCCCGCCTCGCAGCGTGTTTCCTGGCCCTCTTGTTCGGCTCGTTAATCCACGCGGACGATCGCCCCAGTTTTATTCTGTTGATGGGAGACGATCACGGCTGGAGTGAAACGGGGTACAACGGGCATCCCTATTTGCAGACGCCCGTGCTGGACCAGATGGCAGCAAGCGGGTTGCGACTGGATCATTTCTATTCGGGGCATCCGTCGTGTTCGCCGACCCGTGGCAGCGTGCTGACGGGGCGGCATCCCAACCGCTACGGCACCTTCGCCCCTGGCTGGTCGATCCGTCCCCAGGAAATCACAATCGCCCATCTGTTATCCGATGCGGGTTATCGATGCGGGCATTTCGGCAAGTGGCACCTGGGCCCGGTTAAAAAGGAATCTCCGACCAACCCGCGAGCCATGGGATTTGACGAATACCTGTCGCACGACAATTTTTATGAGATGAATCCGCCGTTCTCTCGCAACGGCGGGCCGCCGGAGCGATTCGAGGGCGAAGGATCCGAAGTCACCATTGACGAGACGATCAAATTTATCGATCGTGCCCGCCAGGACGGCAAACCCTTTTTGGCAGTGGTCTGGTTCGGCTCGCCCCATGAGCCGTACAGCGGGCTGGACAAAGACCTCGCGCTCTACGATGACCTACCCGAGTCGTTGTCCAAGCGGTCGGTTCGCTTGACCTCGATGGAGACCGGCCGGCCGACGACGCGTCCGTTGGGGGACGTGTTGCGCGAACGCTATGCCGAAATCACCGCGATGGATCGTTCGATCGGAACCTTGCGTGAGCATCTCAGCGACACCGGACTCCGCGACAACACCTTGCTTTGGTACTGCGGCGACAACGGAAGTCCTCGCAGCAGCGGTCGCGCGACGACTCCCTTTCGCGGCGAGAAAGCTTTGATGTATGAGGGCGGGATCCGTGTTCCCGGCTTGATCGAATGGCCTGCACGAATCCGCCAAGGGCGTCTCAGCGACGTCAATTCGGTCACCAGTGACATGCTTCCGACGCTTTGCGAACTGGCGGGGGTCAACGTGCCTGAGCGGCCCCTGGATGGAATCAGCGTCGTGCCGGTGATCGAGGGGACGATGAACCAACGCCCTAAACCGATTTGTTTTTGGAGCTATCCGGCCAACCGCGTGACGGGGGCAAACCCCAAGCCGGCGCCGTACATCGATCTGGAGTTGCAGGAAGGCACGACGCCGTTGGTGAAAGAAATGGCCGGCAAATTGACTCGCAGCTTTAATAACTTTCATCAACCGGAAATCGGGGAGGCTGATTACGCGGGGCCGCGGGTGATCCTGGACAACCGCTACAAACTGGTCGTCGATGGCCAATCAGGCAGCGACACAAACATCGAGTTGTTCGATTTACATGCCGATCGAGCGGAACAGAACAATCTCGCCGGAAGCAAACCGGAGGTCACCGAACGTTTGCTCAGCGAACTCCGTCAGTGGCAAACGTCGGTGCTGAACAGTTTGCAGGAAGCGGATTATTGATGGTTGTGATCACGCGCCACTGGCTCACGCCACGTGCTGAAATCCCAGCGGGACGCGTAACGACTTGTTGATTTAATCCGATCGCACGTGGGATTAGCCGTTTCGCGCAAGCGTACGGGCATTCATCTTGTCAATTACTCTCCGGCGCCCGTAGGCTCGCGCCAAACGGCTGATTAAATCAACAAGCCGGTAAGCGACCGGCGCGTGTCAATCGTTCCACCTATTCGTCACCGGCTTAACCCGCAAGAGTTGACTGTTCGTTACCTTTTCGGATTCTCTCCAAACTCCCCTGCGATCCTGCCGAAAGGGATCAAACCAAGGTCGGGAATCATTGTCGTGAACGGATGCTGAGCCAATTTGGGAGATCCATCCGTGCGTTACTTGCTTCCCGTTTTCGTTCTGCTGCTTACCGGTTGTAGTGCTTCAGGCCCGTTGAGTTGGTTTCGACGAACACCGGTGGTGTATCACAATCCGTCCTGTTCGCAATGTTCTCCGTCGACAGCGGTTCCGATCGGGTCGGCCGTGCCTGAATCGATGGTGCTGGAAGGAGCGACGGTCGACCATGGCATCTACTACGACGACATGTTGGACGAGGGCGCGATTGAAAGCCGACTCGATCCCCCGATGAGTTTGCCGTCAACCAACGGTTCCGCTCCGAACGCGGAGTCGATTCCCACGCCGACGCCGGATCCGGAAGCGTAGGCACGTCGCGCAGGTCGTGCCTTGCCATCGGTCACAATGCCGCCGGGTGACGACGTACTTTGACGTCGTTGCGTTGGGGCGGTCCGGGCGTGCTGCGACCGGCGGTGATCGTCGTTTCCAGTAACGCTTGCATCGATTTCAACCGCTCGGGTTGCTCGGCGGCAAGGTTGCGTGTTTCGGCAAGGTCTGTGGCGAGATCGTAGAGCTGGACGGGTTGGCTTTGGTCGCCGCCTTTGCCCCAGCCACCCGATCCCGGCGCGGCGATGTATTTCCAGTTTCCACGGCGCAAACTGGGCACACCGCGAATCGAACAGCTGACCGACGTTTCGCGAATCGGTTGGCTTTCCCCCTGCAGCAGCGGCACCAGGCTGAAGCTGTCTTCGCCTGCGGTTTCTGGCAATTCTGCATTCCAGATGTCAGCAAACGTGGCCAGCAAATCGGCTTGATGGATCAACTGTGGGCAGACACTTTCCGGTTCGACGACGCCCGGCCAACGGACGAGGAACGGGATGCGATGCCCGCCTTCCCACGCATCCGCCTTGTAACCCCTCAGCGGACCGCTGGGGTAGTGGCCCTGCTGTTCCAGTGATTCGACGCCGATGTACGGTGCACAGCCGTTGTCGCTGGTGAAGACGACGAGTGTCTTGTCCGCCAACCCATGCTGCTCAATCGCATCGAGCACTTGACCAACAACGGCATCGGTTTCCATCACGAAATCGGCATACAGTCCTAGGCCACTTTTTCCTTTCCAAGCGTCATTGACCGACAGCGGCGTGTGGGGTGAAGTCAGCGGCATGTAGACCAGGAACGGATCGGGCGACTTGGCTGCGGCGGCGACGTACTGGGCGGCTCGATCCGCCAGCGCGGGCAAGATCGGCTCCAGCGCCCAGCCGGCCAACGCGGGACCTTGATTGCTGGCTTGGTTCTTGCGCAGCAACTCCGGCGGCAAAAATTCGGTCGGGATCCCAACCGTTCGATCGTTTTCGATGAAGCAATACGGCGGCCAGTTGGGGACGTCGGTGCCGAAGTAGACGTCGAAGCCACGCGTGCTGGGACCGCCGCCGATCGGTTTTTCGAACACCTCGCGCCAGACCGCTCGATGCCCGTCGGTCGCGGCGGCGTTGCCTTTTGGGCGTGCTTTAAACAACTTTGCTTTCGACGCGGGAATCGACCAGTCCCATCCCAAGTGCCATTTGCCGATGCACGCGGTTTGATACCCGTGCTGTTTCGCCAGCGATCCGATTGTCATCCGGTCCGGGGCGATCAGCGGCGCGCCCCAAAGTCCGACGATGCCGGCTTGCAAGCGAGAACGCCAGTGGTAGCGACCGGTCAGCAGCGTGTATCGCGACGGAGAACAGACGCCGGACGAAGAGTGCGCGTCGGTGAACTTCATGCCTTGTTTGGCCAGCCGATCGATGTTTGGCGTCGGGATCTTGCCACGCTCGGGGTTGTAGCACTGCACGTCGCCATAACCGAGGTCGTCGGCGTAGATCACGACGACGTTGGGCGGGGCAGTTGATTCAGCATTCACCGACGCCGAACCATGGCTGAACGCGACAACTGCCGCAAGCGTCCAGCAAGCGAGCGACATCATCTTGGCAAACGACTGAATCATGATGAATCTCATTTCGGCGGGGGCACACGGGCGCGACGGTCCACGGTCGCCGGGGACAAGGCAACACCAGGGTCCAAGTGCCGCGTTCCCGAGGGCTGTTCAAAGGACCTCAAGTGTACACTCCAAGCACGCGTCAAAGGGGTCACACGCGTCAAAGGGGTCAGACACGCGTCAAAGGGGTCAGGCCTCTTTTGTTGAGCGATATGCATCAAAGAGGCCTGACCCCTTTTCCACGCTCGCCGCCGTCGAGTGCCTTTTGAAGATGTTCGGTCATCGGTTCTGCGTGGTATGATCCCAAGCGTTTCAGCTCCGCAAGATCTTTGATTGCGTCATTCATACGTCCCGCCTCCATGTGCATACCCATTCGGGCGACGAGCACGTCATCGTCTTCGGGATCGAGTTCAAGGGATGAATTGTAGTAGGAAAATTGGAGCTCGGAATCATCATCGATCTCCCTCGATGCGTTTGCAAGTAACCAGTGTACGGTCGGATTGAACGGGTTGAGTTCCAGTGACCGCACCAGGTGGTCACGTGCAACCCTGTAGTCGGCGAGCTCGTCATCCGTGTATCCCACCGCCTCATCGAGTTCCTGTTCAGACCATCGATTCATCGCTTGTTTCTGAATCGAAGAAATCAGCCTGGACGCGGCCCGAAATTCCGATAGTGCAGCGATTGCGTCGCGCTTCGATATTGTTGCATCAGGAATCAATTGACAACCGTTTCAGTCGGATAACGAAGGGCGATCGATCCGCATCTTCGGAGGGACGGGGATGGATCGGGCGCCAGAACTCTCTCGCCTCTCAGTTGGGCCATTGATGGGGATCGATTAGAACGGATGCTGGCAAAGGTTGCCAGCGTTTTGATCCCGAGGGGATCACAGCGATTAGCCGGAGGTGAGCGCAGCGTCACCTCCGGGAAACACGCCCAATTCTCTCCTGCGACCCCGGACAGGGTCGCAGCGAGTTCCGACACAGTGGGCAACGAATCGAGGCCGCGGTTTGGACTGTGTCGCCCTTCCAGGGCTGCTGCAACGAAGGGAGTCTCCTAACCGGCGGCTCACACCGCCGGCATGCACTCTGTCTGCCCTCCGGGCATCACCCAGGCCCGACCTTCGCTGCACAGATCACCTGCACGCCGTTCGCTACGGCAACGCACGCGTTTCTTCTGGTTCGCCGAGTCCCGACGCCGTCAAAGGGGTCAGACGCCGTCAAAGGGGTCAGGCCTCTTTTGTTAAGCGATATGCATCAAAGAGGCCTGACCCGAATGGCACGGGCATTTTGGCAAAC
>NZ_JBFHKV010000609.1:0-5145 GCF_041595215.1 Stieleria sp.
ATACGCGGCGCGGGAAACCTACTCGGCAGCCAACAGAGCGGGCACATCGCTGCGATCGGCTACGAGATGTATTGCCAACTGCTCGAAGACGCCGTCCGCCAGATGCAAAATCTGCCGCCTGCCCTGTCCGCAGACGTCGACATCGACCTGCCGATCGAAGCTTATCTGGCACCGGACTACGTGCCCGATTTGCGTCACAAGATCGATCTGTATCGGCGGATCGCCAAGATCGAGAACGCCGATGAGATCGGATTGATTCGCGAAGAGCTGTTGGACCGATTCGGCCCGCTGCCCGATGCGGCCGAGCGGATGCTGGAATTGGCCGAACTGCGTCTCGATGCCGCCGCCTGGCAGATCGCGTCGATCACCAGCGACGCAAGATTCATCGTGCTGCACTACACCCAGCGTCGCCGCGTGGAACTGCTGGCCAAACATTCGAAGTACCCGGTTCGAATCGTCGACGCCAAACGCGCCTACATTCCGCTGCGGCCCCAGAAGAAACCCGGATCGAAAAAACAGCCCCCCAAAAACTATCCCGAAATCGACATCGATGATCCGACCGGTGGCGGGTATCTGAAACTGGCCCGCGGCGTGTTGGGTTGATGCGTCCCCGTGGGGTGACGCTGTGAAGCATTTCTTTCCTGCGTTAGACGCGGTGTTAGCGGCAGGGCGCGAGCCGACGGGCCCGAACTCCGGCCACCCGCTTTCATCGCCTCGGGTTTCTGAGCGCTACAAATACATCCCGACAAAGCCCTGGCCGAGTTCGTTTTCTTCGGCCAACTTTTGCATGCGGGCTTCGGTTTTGGACAGATCACCGGCCTCGATGTAACGATCGAATTCGACCAGCACCGCATGCTGAACCGACTCGGCGAAAAAATCCACGATCGGCTGTGACAGCCAGCCACACGTCTCGCGCAACAGTTTCACCGTCAGGTCGACCGATCGAGTTTTGCGATCTTCTTCGCCCGTCAGCGCGGTGCCTTCGAATGAGAACGCGATCTCGCCGCGATTGGTCGCGTTGGTCAGGTGGAACACGCACGTGCAACGGTGCAGGTAATACGTGTTGTGGGTGCCGTGTTTTTTCATCGCCGCCTTGACCCGCTGGACGAACTGCTCGTACGCCGGCGACGCGTCCAGGGGCACATCCAATCGCGACACGCTTCGCAGCGGCAGACAATCGAATTCGATTTCGACCCATTGGCCTTTCATTGGATTTTCTCCTGGGGTTGTGAAAAGAATCACATGGCATCACATGGCGTGTGTCCAGGTGGCTGGAAACATCGGCCTTGATGCAGAAAACCTAACGCCACAGCGACTTTTTTGCGAGCCTGGGAACTGCATTGCGAAACAATCGACGTCGAACCTTGCCGATGCGATGGATCGCCACGGCAAGGAAATTTTCTTGACACCGCCGTCGCTTCAGCAAAAAACGGAATCCCCGGGCAGCCATTGAGAGGGTGCCTTGGGATCGTCCACCGTTCTCATCGTTTTATCCCGGAGCAAGCCTTATGACGCCCAACACCTGTGCACGCGACATGATGGTATCGAACCTGACGACACTCTCGCCAGACATGGACGTTTTGGAAGCCCTCGATGTTCTGCTGCAACATCGAATTTCCGGTGCACCGGTGGTCGACCGGGACGATCGTTTTCTAGGGATCTTCTCGGAAAAATCTTGTATCCGATTCGTCGTCAACGCGGCCTACGAACAGATGCCGTCGAACAACGTGATGGCGTTTGTCGACACCGATCCCCCGACCATTGAAGCGCGCACGGATTTGCTTTCGATCGCCCAGACGTTCTTGGATGCATCGTGCCGCAGGTTGCCCGTGTTGGATTCCAACCGGCGGTTGCTCGGTCAGATTTCACGTCGCGACGTGATGCGTGAAGTCCGCGATCACCTGAATAAACAAGAGCCGGTCGCGACGGGTGCGGGGCTGTACCTCAGTGCGGTGATCGACGGCGTCGACCGTCCGTTTCGGGCAGCACGTTAGGGCAGCGCGTTGGGGATCGAGCGCGACCGAAGCGCCGCGGAGGAGTTAGCGGAACGGCGTAAGCCGTGCGGTTTCAGCGTCGTCGAAAACGGGTTGAAAGACCGGAGGGCTCGCGCCCTGCCGCTAACAATAACCATTCGTTTGGTGCCAACGTCTACCGGGAGAGCGCCAGCGAACCGAGTATCCCGGAGGGATCACAGCGAGTAGCCGGAGGTCAGCGCAGCGCCACCTCCGGGTCGCCGTTCGCGGTCATGCCACGCCGTTCACGTATCCGTCAGCGTGGCGGCGGCGGCGAGTTGTTGGATTTGGCGGAGTTTGACGAAGTTGTCGCGATAGAGCACCGACGTGGCTTCTTTCATTTGCCGCAAGTCCTCGCGGACCTCGTCAAAGAATTCTTTCAGCGCGACGTTTTCGACCTGGTGCTGGGCGAGATCCTGCTCGAGCTTCAGCTTTTCTTCCTGTCCTTTTTCCAGCATGCCCAGCGTGGCGGCGATCGCGGCGTCCAGAACTTGCTTTTCGTACTGCATTTCGGCGATGCGGACATCGAGTTCGCTGATTTGCAATCGAATCCGTCGCAAGACATAGCGATAGTCGTTCAGCGGTCGCAAGTAATACGTGTCGACCAGCGAGGCGACTTTTTCTTGGTCGATCAACAGCTTGGCGGCTTCCTCTTTGACGACCAATTCATCGCCGACGGCAAACGTGATCGAACCTCCATCGGCGCGTTGCAGACTGCTATCGACCGCTCGTCCGTTGTTGTCAAAGAAGCCGCCTTCGAGCGCACCACGCTGTTCGGGACTGTCCACATCGATCGTGTACTTCTTGTCGAAGCGGACTTTGACCCAACGAGCCGCGGGGTCTTCCGGCGATCCGCGTTGTCCGTCACGGAGGTAATTGGCGATCGTTTCCTTGTTCGATTCCTCGCGATTGGCTCGCAGGATCATGTTGACCAATTCGTCGTCGACGCGTCCAAGAATGTTGTCTTCGTCGGCCTTGCTGCCTTCGGCGATGAACGGTTCGTGACCGTCCAGCGGCAACATCTCGTACAGCGACCAACTGACCGCGCGGCCGCTGTTGATGGCATCCAATTGGTTTTGTTCCAGCGGGAACGTCGGGGCGATGGTGACCACGTTGGGTTGGCTGGCGATCACTTTGAACTCGCCCAGGTAGACCATCGGGACGGGTTGTTCCAGATCGCGGAATTTGCCTTCAGCGAATCCGTAAACGACCAAGCCGACCGGGACCAAGGGGCCGGCGGCGGCATCCGCCGCCGGGGCCGGTTCGCCGGGCACGGCGGGGGCGGTGTTGGCTCGCAACGTGATTTGACCGGAGGGATCCGCTCCGCCGAACGCCAGACTTCGCCAGCGTCGACCGGCTTCGGTGCCGAGGTTAGACAGCTTCAGCGACAGCGCCTTCAAGCCTTCGCCACCGGTCGCGCCTCCGCCATCGCCGTACTGCAGCAGGCGATTCTCGTCTTCGACGTTAGCCAGTCGCCCCTCCAAGTCTTCTTTGATCTTGTGCCACGCCTGGCGACTCTTCAGCACCCCTGCGGTCGGGAACAGCAAGATGATCGCCAACAACATCGCGATCACCGCGCTGGTGATGTGGTACCAACGCCACTGTTTGGCCGCTTTGACCACCATCACGACGAAGGCGATGAACATCGCCAACAAGACTGCCAGAATAATGAATTTCATGATGGTTGGGCGGCGACAGATCGTCGTCAGAGGAGGCGATTTTTAGGGACCCGCGCGGTGCAGCGCCGGCGTCTGAAGCCTTCGAACAGGCTCGAAAACGGGTTTGGTGCGGAAAAGGTGCAGGTTTCCAACCGTTGGATACTAAGTTGGGCAAGATAGAGCGTCAAGCATTTCTATGGTTTCGGAGCATCTTGCCTGGCCGATTCAGTCTTCCTAAGCCCCAAACGCCAAATTCGAGCCGGATTCGGACACGTTTTGTCGGTGTGGGGCGGTCGCAGGGATCCGTCGCCCAGGCCGAATCACCGTCACAGCCGGAACAACCGGCCCCCCTGCCGTGCCAAAACCGCCCACTCGCCCGGCGAAACGGTGATGATTCCATTCCCTGTTGTCCGAATCGATGGTTGGGTTGTTCTGGCAATGCCAATTGAACGACTCAATTGACTCGCAGCGATTTGCCTTTTGGTAGCAATTCGCCGCATCGTAACCATTCGAACGGAATCGCGGATCAAACGTGGCTACAAAACAGACATTGCGTAGAGTGCGAACGAGCCGAAAAAAGACCTCGGGCAAACGAAATCACCTGGCCACCGCACTGCTGAGTGCCTCCTTGGCCGCCCTGACCGGGCTCAGCGCGATCGGATGCCACCGCCAGTACTACCGCAAGCAGGCCGACCAGGAAGTTGCGTGCCTGTTGCAAGAGAAAACCTCCCATCTGGCGCGGCGACCGAATGCCGACCTGGGGATCGATGTCGACCGTCGCAGCCGGATGTACAACCCGTTCGACCTGGATTTCCAGCCGATGCCGATGGATGATCCCGCGTCGCATCGCTACATGCAGTGCGTCGATGGGCGTCGCGGCTACCCGATGTGGGACGCGGCCGGGTTCACCAATTCAGTGGAGAACCCGGACTGGTATCAATTCTTGCCGCTGGACAAGGACGGCGTGCTGGTGCTCAACGCCGAAACCGCCGTCCAGATCGCCTTGCTGCACTCGACGGACTACCAGCAACAACTTGAGACGCTGTACTTGTCGGCGCTCGATGTCAGCAGCGAACGATTCCAGTTCGACACACAGTTCTTTGGCGGCAGCGGCGCGTTCTATGACATGACCGGTGGCGGCGACAGTTCTCAATTAGGCGTCGGCACTTCGGGACTAAACTTCAATCGCGCCTTCGCCCACGGCGGAAGCCTGGTGGCCGGTGTCGCCAACAACATCGTTTGGGAACTGAGCGGCAACAACACGCAGAACGCAACGTCGCTGATGAGCTTTCAGCTGTTTCAGCCCTTGCTGCGAGCAGCCGGGCGCGACAAGGTGATGACGCGTTTGACGCTGGCCGAGCGTTCCTTGCTGGCGAACATTCGTTCCTTCGAGCGATTTCGCCGCAGCTTTTATCTGAACGTCACAGTGGGACGAGGTCTGGAAAGCCAGGTTCGACGAAGTGGCGGTGTGTTCG
>NZ_JBFHKV010000610.1:0-5136 GCF_041595215.1 Stieleria sp.
GGTGCCGGGAAAACCACGATGATTCGGATTTTGACCGGGTCACTCAAGCCGGACAGCGGTTCCGCCACGGTGCTGGGGTTGTCGTGCTTGAAGGACGGCCAAAAGATTCGTCAACAGACGGGATATGTTTCGGATTCGCCGGCGATGTACGAATGGATGACCGCGGACGAAATCGGCTGGTTCACGTCGGCGTTTTACGATGACGAATTTCCCGGACGTTATGCGGAAACGTTGATGGGTTTCGACGTCCCGCCCGGCGTCAAGTTGAAAAACATGAGTAAGGGGCAGCGTGCCAAAGTCGCGCTTGCGTTGGCCACCTCGCACGATCCAGAGTTGTTGATTCTCGACGAACCGACCAGCGGACTCGATCCAATGGTCCGTCGGCAGTTTCTGGAATCGATGGTCGACCGGGCATCGCTGGGCCGCACGGTGTTGCTTTCCAGCCACCAGATCAACGAGGTCGAACGCGTGGCCGATTGGATCGGCATCTTGCATCAAGGTGATTTAAAACTTGTCCAGCCGTTGCAGGCGCTGCGTGATTCCACGCGTGTCGTCACGGCGACGCTGGAGCACGGCGATGCGACCGTGCTGATGCCTCGCGGCGAAGTTTTGACCGAAGCCAAGAACGGTCGCCAGATGCGATGGATCGTCCGCGATTTGGCCGACGACTGGCGCAGCGACTATGGCGACGCGTCGGGCGTGATCAAGGTCGACGAGGAGACGCCGACGCTGGAAGAGATCTTTGTGGCGGTCTGTGACACCAACGCGGTCCGACCGTCGCAGCAACGGGAGAAGGTGGTGCCGGCGGCGGGTGCTTCACCGGTGTGAGGGGTGGGGATTTTGAGATCGTGCTGATGATGAAAAATCATTGCCAACGTGAGACGGAAAGATGAATCAAAAAGTGATGCGGCGGTTGATCTGGAAAGACGCTCGAACGCTCGCTCCGCTGGCAATCGCGACACTGATCGCGATTTTCGGATTCAACGCGCTGTTGTGGCTGTTGGCCGAAGCGGTGATGGACGTGGACAACCAAACCCGACTCGGTCTGTCGCGGATGATTTGGATCGTTCTGCCGAATCTGCTCGCGTTTGGTGCCCCGGCGCTGCTGGTCGGGGGTGAAGAGGAGAGTGGATCGCTGACGTGGTTAAAGACGCTGCCGGTCAGTTGGCGTGGCGTCGCGCTGAGCAAGTTGTTGGTCGCCCTCGCGGCGCTCGTGGCCGTGTGGATCTTGGCCAGTATTTCGTATTGGTTGCAGTGGACGATTCTGCCCGACCATGTGATCGCGTGGGCCGAAAATACGCGCAATGCGCCGGACTGGTCGGCCGTCGCGGTCTTTTCCCAGTGGGTCTTCAGTCTGGCCCTGTTGCTGACCGGTTTTAGTTTGGCGTATTGGTTCCGTTCACCGATCAACGCGCTGTTGGCCGTGTTGCCGGCGATGGTTGTGTTTGCGATTGCGTTTGTCAGCGTCGAGGAGTACTTGCTGGATACGAGGTTGCGGGGGCAGCCGCAATGGGAATCGATCTCTGCCCTGCAGTTCTGGACTGTGCTGGGGGTTCCAACCATTGCAGCGATCGGTGTGCTATTCGCTCTCCATCAAGGGATGGCCAAGCGCCGGATCGCCGGCCCCGATGAATCGCTCGGTCGGCGGATCAAGCAACGGGTTTCCGGCGACGCCTTCCGGCCTCCCAGCACCGTGCCGATGTCGTGGTACGGCGTTTCCTTGGCGTTGCGGCGGCCGACGAAGACGCACGCCCTGTTGTGGCAGGCGGCGCGACAGAACGTTTGGATTCTATTGAGCTTGATGCTGGTCGGCGTGTTCGGCGTCACCGTCACCGTCTGGGGAAGAAGCAGCGGGCAAGAATTGGCGAGTTTGGTTGCCGCGGTGGCGTTGTTCGGAATCGCCGGTTCAACGTTCTATGGGGATTCGGTCCGCAAGCGATGTGTGTTCTTGGCTGATCGCGGAGTTTCTCCCTCATTGATCTGGCGGACGCGGTTGATGCCGACGGCGATCGCGGTCGGATTGATTTTCATTGCCCTGTTGGTGAACCAGCTGATCAGCGATGTGATCTACCGAAACGGACTGCGGTTCGATGAATTTCTGATGTGCACGATGCTGATGTTTGTCGGTTACGCGCTGTGCCAATTGGTGTCGCAGTGGGCGCCTCGGCCGGTGTTCGCGTTTTTGGCGTCGCCCGTGATTTGCGTGTTGGCGTTTTTGCTGTTTTACCCGCTGTTCGATGCGTACCGCGCTGGAGCCCTGTGGGCGGCGATGGCGTCGATCCCGGTGTTCTTGTTTGCCTCCTGGCGGCTGACGCCACGCTGGTTGGCCGGTTTGACCGGGCGGGATTACACGGCGCGATTCATCGGGTATTTCGCACTGGCGATCGTCTTGCCCTACGTGTTGGTGCTCGGCATTCGAACGGCAACGATCCCCGCGGAGCAGACGCAGTGGCGAACGCGGATGTTGGCGTACGAGTTCCCGCAACGACCCTCAGACGATCAACTCGTCGAAGTCCATCACGCTGCGATTCCGGAGCTAGCCTACTTTTGGAATGGGTTTCGACGCGATGAATTGCTCTCGCCACCCAAGAGCGATCAATTCGACGAACGATTGGACCAAGAGTTGGCGTCGGAGACGTCCGTCGGGGAATTTGTGTCGTTTAATGAGTTGACCGCACGTGTTCCCTATTGGCCCGAAGGGTATGCGTCCAGTGCGGGAGCGAGTTCGTCGGTTCGCTTCGGAGCCGATCAGCTTGACGTGGAATTGCGTGTCGCGAGGGTGTTGCTGAAATGGTCTCGGATGGTTCGCCACGAAGCTCGCTTCGGTGATTCGTCGTTTGAGCGGCTGGCGCAGATCTCCGAGTACGCCGAATGGATCGCGGCGGATATCCTGCATCGGCACCTCGATGAAGGCGGCATGACACCGGAGATCAAGGAATTGGTCGGCATGTTTCCCGAGGATTCGCTTGTTTTGGAATCCCGCCGCAACAGCTTGATCGCGTCCTGGAAGTGGCAGGCAGGCGCGGCCAGTTTCGATCGACCGATGTCGTTGGGTGACCGGTCACCGCGGCCGCACACCGAGTTCATCGCAAGGATCGAAGAGTTAAGACGGGACCGCTTTGTCGATCAAACGGTCAAGCTGGCCGAACAGCATTGGCGGTCGGGCGCAATGAGCGGCGTCTGGGAGGTCCCAAACTTTCTGTATTCGGCGGAGCAAGCGGGACTGTCACAAGTGATGCGTCCGCTGTACGAATTTCAAGCCCATCAGTCAATCAAACGTTTGAAGAATCGCGTCAGATGAGCGGAGCCGTGACGATGAATCGAAAAGTAATGCAACGAATGATTTGGAAAGACGCGCGCACGGTCAAGACGCTGGCGATCGCCACGCCGGCATTGGTCGTAGGCTTTTTCGTGATGTTGGAACTGTTCACCGGGTTGACCCACGTCGGCACCGAACGGATGGGTTTAGCCTACGCGATCTGGATGTTGCTGCCGATGTTGATCGCCTGCGGTGCGCCGGCCGTTTTGATCGGTGGTGAGGAGGAGAGCGGTTCATTGGCTTGGCTGCAAACGTTGCCCGCCGGCTGGAAGTCGATCGCGACGAGCAAGCTGCTGGTCACGAGCGTTTGCTTGTTGTTGGCGTGGGCCGTCGCAACGCTCTGCTTTCTGGCGTACTGGTCCGCGATGAGCGACTATTGGATCGATCGGATTCGCCAGAGTAGCGGCCTGCCCGAACCGTTCTGGATTCACTGCGCCGGTGCGGTGGCGTTAAGCATCGCGGTGATGTTGTCCAGCTTTACGACGGCCTATTGGTTTCGGTCCCCGATCACGGCCCTGGTCGCGTTGGTTCCGCTGCTGATCGCGGCGATTTGGGGCGTGACGTACCTGGCCGTGGTCATTCTTCCGGCGGCACAATTTCGCGGTCCGCCGCACCGTGTGATTGAGCAAAACTTCGGAACGTTCGCTCTGCTGATCGTGTCGGCATTACTGGTGCTGACGGGGCTCAGTCTGTTTGCCGCTTGGCGACGATTGACTTGGCCGGAATCACGGCGAGCCAGGCAATCGATGGGAGAAATGTCGACCGGCGCGTTTCGGCCGCCTCCCGAGGTGACGTCTTCAAAGCTCGCCGGGGCGATGATTTTCGGTCGGCCGCGACCGCTGCTCGCGCTGTTGTGGCTGCAGATGCGGCCGATTCGTTGGCAGCTTGTCTTGCTGACGATGGTGGCGATCGCCGGTGCCCTGATCACCGGTTCGTCGAGTGACGAGATGTTGGTGGTCGGCCATTCGATTTACATCTTGCCGCTGTTCCTGATCGCCGCGTTGACGTTCTACGGCGACTCGGTACGCAAGCGTTGCTTGTTCTTGTACGACCGCGGCATCTCGCCGACGATGGTCTGGCTGACGCGCGTCGGACCGACACTGTGTGTCACGGCGATCATCTTGGCAATCATTGTGTTGGCCGGAATGTACCGTGAGGCGTCGGATGCTGACCGTGAGCTGCGATGGAGCTGGGACAACCGGTTGACGATCACGGTCATGGTGGTCTTCGCGGGATTTGCGCTGACGCAGTTGGTTTCACAGTGGTCGCCGCGACCGACGTTGGCATTCTTCGCCGGGCCGGTGTTTGTTCAGCTGGCTGCGTTCGTTCTCGCCGGCTTGTTGATGTTTTACACCCGCGCCTCTGCCGTGTTGCTGCTGTCGTCGGTGATCCTGTTGTTGGCGTCGTGGAGACTGACGCCGAAATGGATGGCTGGGGAGAAGGGGAAAGAATACGTGGTGCCGATGATCGGTTTCATCGTTGCTGCGTTGTTCTTGCCGTATGTCGTGGTGCTCGGAGCACGCTACGCCACCACGCCGGCTCCACGTATCACATGGCGACAACAGATGTATTCCATCGAGTTGCCCCGCGTCGATCCGACCGCCGACAAGGTTGCGATTTTAGACCCGGCATACGTGCGACGGATCGAGACCTTGGCCATGCAAGCGACCGTGAGTCCGGAAGGACGTGACGATCGGATTGCAAAGGAACTGGCGGCAACCGATAGTATCGGCCGGCACCTTTCGTTCAAGGAGGTGATGCAGATCATTAAGGTGAGATCCGATTACCCACTTCACCTTCATCAAGACTTGGCACGA
>NZ_JBFHKV010000611.1:0-5127 GCF_041595215.1 Stieleria sp.
CCGTCCGATGTTGGCGACGACACGCGGATCGATACGGCCTTCGCGTTTCAGTTTCTGTCGCAATGATTCCCCGACCAGGTGCCGCATCGCGATGAACGGGACGCCCTCGTGCTCCCCGACCTGATAGATCGTCACGATGTTCTCGTGATCGATTCGGGCCGCGGATTCGGCTTCGCGGAGGAATCGTTTTCGGGCCATCTCGTTGGCTGCAACATCCGGTTTCATGACCTTCAACGCGACCGTTCGACGCAGTCGCGGGTCTTCGGCCCGGTAAACGATCCCCATCCCGCCGACGCCGATCACGTCGACCAAGCGATAGTCTCCCACGTGTTCCGATTCGAAGGAGTGTGGTGCGTCGGCGGTTGAATGAGTGTTTGCGTCGGACACCGTTCGTGACGCATCGCCCTTCGTCGCATCGAAGGCCACGGTCGGTTCATCGTCCTGCGGTGGAGCATCACGATCGTTCGGCCCTTGCATGGTCATCTCGTCGCCTCGGTGCAAGGTTACGGATCAGAGACTCCGTTTATGAATCTCCGTCTTCATCACCATCCTTGTCCTCTCCATCCTTCTCATCCTTGTCGTCATCCTTGTCGTCATCCTTGTCGTTGTCACTCTGCTCGGCTTCGTCCGGTTTGTCTTCGAGTTCGATGTCGAATTTCTGTTCCAGTTGGGCTTTGATGAAATCACTCAGGCCCGGTCCCCGCAGTTGTCTGGCGGTGGCTAGGATTTCGCCGCTGTCGCCGTCGACGAGCAGGACAAAGGGAATGCCGCTGACGTCGTGCATGTTGCCGAGCGTCGTGTCCCACAACTTACCCTCGTAAATCTGTGGCCACGGTTGTTCGTTTTTTTCCAAAAAGGCCAGGATCTTCTCTTCCATGTCGGCGCGATCAAAACTGATGCCGAGGATCTCGAATCCGTTTTCGTGCCAGTTCGCGTAAGCCTTTTTCATGTGTGGGATCTCGCGGATACAGGGACCGCACCAGGTTGCCCAGAAATCCAACATCACGATCTTGCCCGCATAGGAATCGGGGAAGTTGATCTCTTTGCCGTCCATCGTTGTCGCGGTGAACGTCAATGCGGGTTTGCCGACCGTCAGATCTGGTGGCATCTGCATTTGCTCCAGTTCTTCGGCGGCTTCGTTCAGCGTGAGTGCTCCGTCTTTCAATTCGAAGACATAGGTTGTGCCCGTAAAGTTGAAGGGAGTGCCGACGGAAGCCATTTCGAATCGACGACTGATTTTTCCATTTCCGTCACGATCGACGGGAAGTCGCGTCGTCGGTGATGGCGCCCCGCTGACGAACGTGCTGAATTCTTGTCCGTCCAATTCATACGTGTATTCGTAACCAAAATCGGTATAGAACAGGATCGTGTCTTTGAGTGATTGGCGGCGCTCGTCGTTCGGATCGAAGCGATAGAAATTGATCGTGCCGAGCTTGCCATCCCCCAAGTCGATTTCTCCGCTTCCGCTGTACATCGTGTTTTCCCCTTGCGTGGTGGACTTCCACTTCGGTTCGGGGTCGTTGGTCAAGTCACCATCGTCGTTGGTGTCGATGTACAGTTTCGAGTCGCCCTCTTCGGGCTCATCCAAGATGTAGGCCCACTTCTGATCGCCGACTTTGAAGAATCCGTAGCGGGGTGCTTGCAGGTCTTCCGGTGCCACCTCGACGATGTCGGCTTCCTGGTCCATCTGGGATTGGATCGGACGATAGCCGCCGACCTTTCGCGCGATGCCACTGGAAACAAAGTCGGCTTTCAGCGTTTGGGCTTGGACGTCCGACTCGCCACCGCAGAAAAAGACAGAGCAGCAGAGAAGAGCGGGCACAATCACCGCGAGACGCGGACGATGAAAAGAAGTCATTGAAGGGATTCCGTGAGGTCGAGATGACTGGATGGATCAGACCCGTGCAAACGAAGCACTGGCGTTGCGGTCCCTGCACCGTGGAGTTGATCACGAGCGTTTCCGTTCACCGGGCGATGAAAATCTATTCTAGCGATCTCCGGCGCCACCGGGGCGCCGGGCCGCCACCCGGATCTTCAGGAGACAGCGGAACGGCGCGAGCCGTCCGGTTTCGGCTCGAACGCGCGATGCAGGACCGGAGGGCTCGCGCCCTACCGCTAACAACGGCGGAAGGGGTTAGCGTGACGGATCGCAAGCGGGACGCTTACGCCACGTTGTCGATCGCCCGACGCAGCAGGTTGTGGGTGATTCGCTGTACACGGTCGTCCGGCCCATGCGGGCGACTCCAATGGGACCAGGGGATCCAGTGCCCCGGCGGACTGGCCAGGTCTTGGCACCACCAGATCGTCGACGCGTTGAAGACAAAGTTGCCTTTCGGTCCGGGATAGATCGTCGACGTCCATGCCTGAGGATTCACGCCGCCTTGCAGCGCCGTCCCTTTGCCGACGATTTCTAGACCGGGGATGTCCGCCGGCGGATCGCCGTGATACTCCCAGCCGATCAGGCCGGGGATCGCTTCGCCCCGCTTCATGCCCGTCCCCTCAAACATCCAGTGATCCGGTCGGGCACAAACCCAATCGCCGCCTCCGTTGACCGGATCAATGTTTCGCGAGCCCATCAAATAACCTTCGTCGGGGCCGCGATGCGGAAACGGACCGTGTTGTTGCTCACGGAGTTTGGCCCATCGGTAATCACCGCCGTACGGTCCCCCGCGAAACAAAATCCGGTTTGCCCGGCCGTCCACGCTTTCGCGAAACGGGCTGACCCAGCACACGGAGTTTCCCGACAGGAACAACAAACTGACGCCTTCGTCACGCATCTTGACGACGCTGTTGTATTGCCGAATGTCCCAGTATTCATCGTGTCCATTGCTGATGAATGCCTTGCACTTCAAGCCTCGATCCGGCGCCAGCATGTCGCTGTTGGAACAATACGTCACATCGTAGCCATGTTTTTCCAGCCAATAGGCCAGCGGATACTCAAAACACAACCACTCCCCGGACCCGATCGTTTGCGGATTCTCAAAGATCTGGGGATACATCCCGTAGGGGCGATCGAAACTGACGTCGGCCCAGGGACCCTGGTTGCCTTTGGGATGAGTGTAAACGGAGTAGTCGTCGGGCCACTGGTTGTACGCTTGCCAGGTGTTGTCGCTGCACTGCAATAAGATGTCTGCGGGGCGGTCGTCCCGAACGATGAAGACGACGTAGTTTTGCCAGTAACCGAATCCAGTCGCATCGGTCAGCGTTGAAAGACGACCCAAGTACACGCCGCTGGGCCAATCATCGGGAATCGTCAGCGTCACCGAGGGCGTCCACCGACACTCGCGCAGCCGCTTTTCACCGACTTCCGGCAATGGCTGCACCGAACCGTCAAAGGGGCCGAGTTTCGTCATCAACCGGGCACCGCGACCGCCGTAATATCCGGTGCGAAAGATTTCAACCACGAACGCTTGTGCCGGGTCGGTCGAGACCATGATGTCGATCGATTCCCCGGCCGCCACACTTTGCCGCGAACAATACCCTTCGATCTTCGACGCCCGAACCCCGTCGCGTGAATCCAGACGGACCCGCGTCAGTTGCCAGTCGCGTGACCCCGGTTTCGCGTTCTCCCGGCGAATCAGCGAGGCACCCGAGTGCTCGGCGGCGCCACGGTCATCCGCCATGGCGTTCGGCGACAGCGCACCCAACGCGGAAATCGCCGAGACGCCCTTGAGGACGTCACGGCGGCTGAGATCGGGTCGGTTCGGCTTGGTCATGGCATCACGGCGAGTAACGAGCGGACAAGCTCAGAACCCAATTCAATGGGTCCTCCGCGTCATCCAAAAAACATCAGTACTGAATTCTTCAACGCGCTTGCCAGTTCGGGTGCGGCGTATGAGCCTCCGTCATCATCGCTTCCATGCGTTTGACGATGTCGGGGTGCTTGTCGGCCAGGTTTTCGGTTTCGCCGATGTCTTGGCTGAGATCGTAAAGCTGTGTCTTTCCGGTTCGCATCGGTATTCGGATCGCTTTCCAATTGCCGGCACGAACGGCTTGTTTGCCGCCGCGTTCGTAAAACTCCCAGTACAGGTAATCGTGCTTGGCCTGCTCGGCAGCGTTGCCGGTGATCGTCGGAACGAAGCTGACCGAATCGGTTTTCTCGGGGCAGCGAACGCCGGCCAACTCGGCGGCGCTAGCCATCAGGTCGCCGAAGTAGCCGATGTGGCTGGACGTCGTTCCGGCCGGCGTGGTGCCGGGCCAGCGGACGATGAATGGCACGCGAATGCCGCCTTCAAACAGATCCCGTTTCATGCCTTGAAGCGGTCCGGCGGGGTCAAAGCGTTCGGTATTGTGGCCGCCCTCGTCGTGCGGGCCGTTGTCGCTGGAAAACATCACCACGGTGTCTTTGGAAATCTGCAATTCGTCCAGCAGGTCCAACAGCCGGCCCACGTCAGCGTCCATGCGCGTGATCATCGCCGCCTGTCCCTTGTCGGGATTGCTCCAGTCCTTGTCCGCGTACGGCCCATAGTCGGGGACTTCTTGACCGTCTCCGGTGCCGCGTGTGCCTTCGTTGTTGGCATGCGGGATCGTCAATGACAGGTACAGAAAAAAGGGTTTGTCTTTGTCTTCCGCACTCCGCTTGATGAACCCCAATGCTTCGTCGGCGATCAAATCGTGACTGTAGTCGACTTTCTTGGTGGCCCACCCGCCGGTGAATCCACCGTACGATTTATCGTTTCGCTGGACGACGTTGCGCAGCGGCGATTTGGTCTCGTTGCGCCACAGGAATTCGGGGTAATAGTTGTGGGCGTGAACCTGATTCAGATAGCCATAGAAGAAATCGAAACCCTGCCGTCGCGGCAACCCCTCGCGTCCACCGAGTGTGTCATCACCGAGTCCCCACTTTCCGCACAGCGCCGTCTGATAGCCCGCGTCTTTCAAAACTTCCGCCACCGTCACGTCTTCGCTGCGCAGCGACTGTTTCGACATGTCGGGGCCGCCGGCGTTGCCGCGGACGTGGGTGTGCCCCATGTGTTGCCCGGTCATCAAGACGCTGCGTGAGGGCGCGCAGACCGTGCTGCCGGCGTAAAAATCCGTGAACCGCATCCCCTCGGCGGCCATCTGATCCAATCGCGGCGTTTGGATCAGTTTCTGGCCATAGCAACCCAGGTCGCCGTAGCCCAAGTC
>NZ_JBFHKV010000612.1:0-5127 GCF_041595215.1 Stieleria sp.
CCTCCGGTCCCTCATCGTTCCCCGAACACCGGAGGGCTCGCGCCCTACCGCTAAAAAATGCTTCACAGCGTTGCCAGCGAGGATTGTAGTCCAAGGTAGACTGGCCATTATACGCAATCGACGCGATCGGAGACCGGGCGGCTCGTCACCCGCGTCCGGGAAGAAGCATCAGCAATGCACAATCTGATTGAAGGGACTGTGACGGAAGACCAGCTTTCTGACCGCACGGCTCGCGTTCCCTGGTGGGCGTGGGCCAACGCGCTTTCGCTCGATTCGGTAACGGTCGGTCTGGTTTGGTTGCTCGTGTTGACGGGCTCGTTTTGCGATCGATTGCCTTCGCTGTATGAATTCGCGATCATCGGTCTGTCGATTTGGCTGGTCTACACCGCCGATCGGCTGTTCGATTCGATTCGATTGGACACCGAGCGGCGGCACTCGATACGTCATCACTTTCACTTCCGCTATCGAAGACCGCTTTGCCTGGGATGGTTTCTGGCGTTGGGGCTGGATACCGCGCTGGTGGTTTCCTCTGCAACCGATGCCCAATTGCGTTGGGGATGTGCCGCGATCGCCGTCGTCGTCGCTTATGTGGCGAGCGTGCAGTTCCCGAGGAACTCGACGCGATGGTTGCCCAAGGAATTACTGGCCGGGTTGGTGTTTGCATTCGGGGTCAGTCTGATCGCGTGGTCTGAATTGACACCAGGCGATTTTCGTCCGCTTTTGATTTCGGTTCTGATGGCAGCGTTCGTGTTTACCGCCAACTGTTTGACGATCGCAATGTTGGAGCGTGATTTGGATCGGATCCAAGCATTTGACTCATGGGTGTTGCGTGCACCGGGTACCGTCGGTGTTTTACCGGGTGCTCTGATTCTGCACGCCTTGATCGCGGCTGTTTTGGTTGTGATCGAGACGATTCCGCCGGGGATGGGGTTCTGTTTGATCGCCAGTGATGCGATGCTGTTCGCATTGGCCGTCGCCGGTTCACGGTCTTTGGCGACGCAGTCGATGGATGGGACGGGTGCGGCATCAATCGGTCGGTTGGTTGCCTTGGCGGATGTTGCGTTGGTGATACCGCCGGTTGTCTTTTGGGGCACCGGTTCAGTCGTCGAGAGCCTGTCCGGTTTTGCGGTAGGATGATCCCAGCACGTGGCGTCAGCCAGTGGCGCGTGGTGACAGCGAACGCCACACGCGCCGCTCGCTTACCGGCTTGTTAATTTAATCAGCCGTTTGGCGCGAGCCTACGGGCGCCGGTGAGTGATCGACATGATGAATGCCCGTACGCTTGCGCGAAACGGCAAATCCACGTGCGATCGGATTAAATCAACAAGCCGTCACGCTTCCCGCTGGTAAGGATCGTCTTGGTGAACGACAACGCAAAATCGGTACGGGGATACGACCGCCTGGCGAAGGTCTATCGTGGGCTAGAAATCTGCCTGTTCGGCAATGCACTCCACCGCGCGCGTCTCGCGCTGCTGGACCAACTCCCTCGCGTCCATCGAGCGTTGGTTCTCGGTGACGGAACCGGGCGGTTGCTCGAACAACTTTGCATTACCCAACCGGATTGCCGGATCACGTCGGTTGACCAGAGCCGTCAAATGCTGAATCAACAGCGACGACGGGTCGAACGGATCGGGGCCATCGATCGCGTTGATTTGATTCAAGCCGATGCACGATCGTACGACGTGCCGAAAAACCATTTCGATCTTGTGGTGGCCGCATTCTTTTTGGATTGTTTCAGCGAAGACGAGTTAGCCGAAAACGTGCCTCGGTTTCTTGCCGGTCTCCGCGACGACGGCACCTTCTACTTCGTCGATTTTGTCTGGCCGTCTTCCACCTGGCGGCGGCGACAAGCCACCGCGTACCAGTGGTTGATGCACCGTTTCTTTCGTTGGCAGACGGGGCTCCCAAATCGACGATTGGTCGATCTGGATTCCGTGCTGGCGACGCAGAATCTGGTGCTGACCCACTCCGCAGACCGACTGCATCCGATGATGGCGTGTCGGTGCTATCGCGTGCAACGGTGAAGCTGGTCGTCAGCGTGCCAATCGATGCAGATGATAGTGGTCGGGTTCCAGCGCGGACTGGGCCAACTCGATCAGGTGTTGATGGTGGGTGAACAGGATGACTTGCGTTCGCTCGGATAATCTCGAAAACCGCTTCATCGCCGCGACGGTGCGTTGGTCGTCCAATTGAATCAAACAGTCGTCGATCACGACGGGAATCGCGTGCCCCGCGGAGAGTTGGTGTTCGAGCGATGCGAGCCGCATCGCCAAGTACAATGCATCAGCGGTCCCCAGACTCATCGCGTCGACGGGCACCAGATTCTCCTCGTCCTGGGCCGACGCGGCGATGCCGAATAATTTTGAGCGTCCCTTGTCATCGAACTCTGGTTTCAACCCGGCATATCGACCGCACGTCAACTCTTCGAAGGCTTGGCAGGCGATTTTTAACACCGGACTTTCGTTCTCGCTGCGGTAGTGCTCGATCGATTGTTGCAAAATCATCGACGCAATTCGCAGCTTGGCGTACTGTTGCGATTCCCGCTGGATGGTTCCGTGCAGCAGTTGCAGTTCTTGGTTCAATTCCGCCGCGCGGTCTCCTCCGTCGATCCTGGATAGCTCTTTTTTGAGCGCCCCGACCTGCTGTTCGACTGCGGACCAGCGTTCGTTGAGTGTCTGCAACGACTCTTCGAGTTTGCCGATTTCGTGTTCTAATTCGACGCGATCATGTGATTCCACTTGCTGGGCAAATTGTTCCACAGCGACTCCACCGGCGATCAACGCCAATTGTTCCTCGGCGCGGGCACAGGCCTGTAGGGCGGCTCGCTTTTCGGCGGCGTTTTGTTCCACGCCGGGCAATTCGTCGCTGTTGTCGACGCCGGCTTCGCGACAAAGTTGGGCAAGCTGTCCCGCGGCCGCTTCGAGCACCTGATTGTCGTCGACAAGTCTGGCTTTCGCCGCGGTCAGATCGGCTTTGAAACGCTCGGCTTGACTGGCCGCGTTCTTGGCCGTTTGCAGTCGTTCGTACAACGCTTGCGCGATCTCCGCACTGTGTTGGTCGGGTTTGCATTCCAAACCGACGATTCGTGCGATCACCGTCGCCCGCTGTGCAAACGAACGGCCGTCGTCATCGATCGAGCGAATTCGTCCGAGGATGATGTCGCGTTCACGAGTCTCTTCAAACAGTTTGGCGATCTTTTTCAACCGCATGCTGATCACGCTTGGGCTGACGTCCTGATCGCCGGCGAACGATGCAATCGCCTGCTTCCAGTCGCTGTCCCATTGCTTTCGTTTCGCCGCATTGGATTCATACTTGGCTTCGGCCGCGGGCAGCGCCGCGTGGATTTCGTTTCGCTTGCGGCGGATCTGTTCCAGATGCGAGGCAGCCGCGACGAGTTCATTCCGCAGCGCTGTTGCGCGATCGTGCAAGGATTCCAGATTCATCGGGTCATCCGCCATAGCCGACGTCTCGCCATCCCCGGCAGCGAGATGGCCGGCAGCGACGGGACGGGCGGACCAAGCCCCTTGCAGGGCGTGGGCTAACCGCCTCGCATTGCGATCAATGCGAGTCAGGGTGGAATCCAGCCGTCCGCGTTCTTTTTCCAGCGAGCGGTATTTTTCAACCAGGGTTTGATGTTTGGCGACCCAGTTTCGCATTTCGCGGACCTTGCCGGCGGCGATCCCGCAGCTTTCCCACAGCTGGCTCCACTGCTGGGACGCCTCTGCGGCCAGCCGTTCGGCCTGGACGACCGCTTCGTCCGCAGCGTCGATCGCGTCCTTTAATTTGGCAATTTCCAGTGTGACCGACGCCCGCTCGGTCACCTGTTTCTGGTGGGAGCGAATGGTGTCGACCACGTCGTCTGCGGTGCGAATCGACTGCCGCACCTGGCGTGTCGACGCTTGGAAGTTCGCTTCATCGTCGCGTGACGCGGCGAGTCGATCGACCCATTGGTTACGAGTTTCGCGTGAGCGCTCGAGTTCTTGCTCGGTCGGAAGCGGTTGATCGGCTTGCAAGCGGGTCAGTTTTTCGGCCGCATCGTGAAGCTGTTTCCGCAAGGTCGCGACTGTTTTCTGAGCATCATCGACGGCCCGCGAGCGATCGCGAAGTGTTTGGTCGTGGTCATCGATCTCCGCGGCCGTCGGCGGTTGCAAGCGTGCCGCATCGTCGAGGCTGATTTGACCGAGTCGAAGTTCTCGGATCAATCGTTCGCACTGTGATTCCAGATCTCGGCAACTGGAACGTTCTTGGTCGGCTTGATCCAACAGGGTCGCCGGCGGGCCGATCTCTGAAAGCACCGACTCGATCATCGCCGGGTCTGCGACGTCTGGATGCCGTTCCAGTTCGTCGTCCAATTCGGCAAGCTGTTTCCGCAACGCTTGCAGTGACTCCAGTGAATCGCGTTCCTGTTGTCGCAGCATCTCGCAATCACCGGCCAATTCGTTGATTCGAATTTGCGCCGCGTCGCTGACGTGCAAGCGGTCGACGTGTTGATCGACTTCGTCGTCCGGAGCGTCGTCGGCGATGTCGATCTCTAGATCACGCAGCAATTCACGCAGGTGGCGGTTGCGGTTTTTGACGACCCGGTACAGGTTGGCTTGATCTTTCGATGCCGCTTCGCGCGCGGCGATTCCTTGGAACAAGGCGACGATTTCGGTTTCATGCTCAATCGTCGCCGGATCGATCAAGCACGATTGGATTTCTTTTTCCGTGGCCTCAATCTCACGTTGTAATTGATCGACCAATCGTTGATAGGTTTGGCGGTTGGCGGATGCTTCTCGGCGGCGGGCGGCAAAGTCTTCGTCGAGCGTTGGCACCGATGACAACGCGTCCAATTGGGCCTTGTGTCGTCGCCAGATGGGAACGATCGCGTGGGCTTCGCGGATCGCCTTCTGTCTGGCCAGCGACTGGGCCAACCGCGTTCGTTCGTCGGCCAGTTCTTGCGATTTTTGCTCAGCCTCGGCCAACTGGCGTTTGAGCAGCTGGTATTCGGCCGGCGGCGTCTGGAGTTCACGCACGATTTTGCGTTTTTCGTCCAGTTCGCTCAGCAAACTGTTGATGCGTTTCTTGCCGCGTTCGAGAAACAGTTCCTTGCTTTCGTTTTCAAGTTCGGTTTGAATCGCTTTCAGC
>NZ_JBFHKV010000613.1:0-5125 GCF_041595215.1 Stieleria sp.
ACCCTTGCGCCGCCTCGGACTTGGTCGAGGTGGGAAACTCGATCGGCGCCATCCCCGGCATCATCTCCGCGGCTTGTCGTGGGCCTTCGTTAAACGCTTCCCCGTGGTAGCTGTGGCCGGCGGCAACGGAATCGGCCTCCGCAGCATCCGCGGCGTGGAGACCTGCAAAAGTCGATCCGGCGAGAACAGCGGCGCAGAAAACGCGAAAGAGAATCATGTTCGGATGTGGGCCAGTGGGGTGGTGGGATTGGCGGAGGGACCCGAATTGTAATCGATCCAGACGCCACCGGCACCGAATCCCTCCGCACCGTCTGTGACGGCCGCGGAGATCCCAGGCGGTTTGTCCGTCCGTGCGACCGATGAAGTCTGTGTCTACCTGAAACATCCGCTGTTTTCTGAGCAACCGCACAAAGACCTGCCCGAAATCTTGAAGTCATCGTTCTGTGGGCGTTTTGCCGGACGTTGGGACGATGTCACGACGGATGCCGGCGCCGTCTGGGCTCTGATCGGGCGTGCGGCGACGAAACAGACTTGATGGACGCAACGCGATGGTTCAGGATGAAGCGTCGGCTCCATTCCCTTTTTCAGCAAACCGATGACAGATTCGATCTCCAAAGTGGCCGAGCGTGCGGGGCAATTCTTTATGGGAAAATCACCGATCCACCAGGCCATGCTGCGTCTGACCAAGGCGCTTGGCGAGCTGGAAATCCCGTTCGCGATCGCCGGCGCCATGGCCGCCAATGCGCACGGCCACCGGCGGACGACGGCCGACATCGACATTTTGATTCGCGCCGAAGACTTGGAAAAGTTTAAAACGCATTACATCGGACGCGGATGGATCAATAAGTTCGAAGGCTCCAAGAACTTTCGTGATGCCGTGTGTGCGGTCGATATCGACGCGCTCCTTGTCGGTGGCTACCCGGGTGATGGGCTGCCCAAACCGGTTTCGTTCCCCGAACCGGAACAGGTCTCGGAAGTCAAGGAAGACGGAATTCCGTTCGTCTCGCTCAAGACGCTACTGGAGCTGAAGCTGGCCAGTGGCATGACGGCGCCGCATCGCCCCAGAGACCTTGATGATGTCATTCAGTTGGTCCGCGCCAACAGCTTGCCAAAAGACTTCGCCGACAAGTTGGAACCGTACGTCGCCGAGAAGTTTTGCGAGATGTGGCAAGCGGCGCAGATCAGCGATGAACACTAAGCTCACTCATAGGTCCATTTCAAAATCCAAGGGTCGTCAAACTCCTTTTGCATCGCCTTCAGTTTGGCTTTGTACTTTTCCAGGACATCCGCGTGACCGGAACTGGTTGCCAGGTTCGTCGACTCGTTCGGATCGGTTCGCATGTCGTACAACTCAAACTCCGGTCGTTGCACGTAGCGTCCGACCGTCATCTGCCCGTACGGCGCGTCATCGCCCTTGGCCAATTGGGCTTGCCAGCTGCTGGCAGCCCAAAGGTCCGATGCGAACGGGTAGGGAAGCGGGTGGGCGATGTTCCAGATCAATTTGTAGTCGTTGTCGCGGACGACGCGCATCGGATAGTACATCTGGATTTCATGAAACGTGTGCGAGGCCATGATCGTTTCATGATGCGGCTTCGTCGGATCGGCCAACACAGGCATCCATGATTTGCCGTGGTAGGAAACAAACGGCTTGTTTCCATTTCGATTCTCCTTCAGCGCCTCGTCGCGTTCTTTCCAGAACTTGTTGGGATTGAGTGGGTTCTTGGGGCCGTTGGTTTTGGCGTCCAATCCGCCGGCAAAATCGAGCAGGCTGGGCGTGATATCGATGTGACTGATTAACGCTTGGGATTCGACGCCGCGGCGGGTTTGATACGGATCGCGGACGACAAACGGCACCCGTAATCCGCCTTCGTAAACGGTCGTTTTCCCACCGGCGAACGCCATCCCATGGTCACTGGTGAAGACGATCATGGTTTTGTCGAACAAGTCGGCCTCTTTCAAGATTTCGACCAATCGCGCCACCCCCGCGTCGACTCGCGAACAGGACTGGTAGTACTGCGCCAACTCTTCGCGCGTTTCAGGCGTATCGGGCAAAAACGGCGGCACGGTCACATCGGCAGGATCAAAAAAGACTTCGTCGACACCGGGGAACGATCCGCGATTCGGTTTGTTCCCGAACAGGTTCGGTTTCAGCTCTCGCTCGCTGGACAGATCCACCCCGCCGCCGCGGTGGGGATCGGACGTCGCAAAGTACAGAAAGAACGGCCGTTCGTCGTCACGATTGGTCAAGAATGCTTTGGACGTCTCGGCCATCTCGACGGCGTTTCGTGAATTCGCGTTGAGATAGGTTTCGAACTGATAAACCGTCTCCGGAGCGACGTGGTACTTTCCGATCTGACCGGTGCGATAGCCGGCTCGCTGCATCACGCGCGGCAGCGCGAGTGAAACGACGTCATGAAACGACGCGAATTTGTGGTAGTGATGTTGGTGCCCGAATTGTCCGTTGCGGTGATTGTGCAAACCGCTCATCACCACACTTCGGCTGGCGCTGCAAGACGCGGTGGTCGCAAACGCGTTTCGGAAAACGACGCCATCGGCCGCCAACGCGTCGATCGCCGGGGTTCTCGCAGCCGTGTCGCCGTAACAGCCGAGCGTCGGACTCTCATCGTCGGTGATGATAAAGATGACGTTCCGTTCAGCGGCGCGGCCTGCCGTTGTCAAGGAGAACCAAGAAGTCAGTGCGACGAGTAGAGAAAACGCAATACGTGCGGACATCGGAAATTTGCTTGGGGGGCGAGAAAGGAGGGGAACCATGGCAGACTCGGTATTCTAATCGAATCCCGACCGTCGAGCGCGGTGGGGCCGGTGGCAGCGTGAAAGACCGGAACGCTCGCGGCCTGCAGCGAAGCTAAAGGTCTTTTTCCCTCGCTTGGGCCCGTAGGCTCGCGCCAGTCGGCTGATGCTCAATTGACATCAGCCGGTTCGCGCTAGCGCGAGCGGCACCCATCAATGTCGATTCAGCGGTATTGCGCCCGCGCGCTGACACAAACAAAGAGCCGAAGGAGCCCGCGGGACCAGGAAAATGCGGGTTTGTTAGATGCCCATCTGCGCCAACATGTCGGCGATCCGGCCGACGGTTTGGGTCAGCACGGGATGGGACTCCTGGAACGCATCGGTTTGCTCTTGCAACCGTTTGGCCAGGGTCGCCGAATCGACTTCCTGTTCGTCCAGGGTGCCGGAAATCTCAGCCACGGCACGACGAAGCCGCTCCGCCTCATCGGGCTCCAGGGTCTCAATCGACTCCAGCGCCGTATGGAGTTGTCGGAGGGCTTCTTCGAGTTCGTTTCGCATTGCAGAGCTGTTCTCGCCAAATCGCTTTCACAGGGGTGGGACACACCTGATATTAGACTATTCCGTGGACGCGTCTGCAAACTCCCCCAAGATATCCATCGTGGAGACGATTCCGACCAATCGGCCGTTCTCATCCAGGACCGGCAAGTGGTGGATCTGATCCTTCAGCATTCTTCGCACCGCTTTGATGATCGTCGCCTTGGCGTCCACCGTCGAAACCGATTCGCTCATGAACGACTGCACCGACTCACTGCCCATGCTGTGGATCAGTTTTTCGACCAAGAACCGTTGGCTGGCCGGATCGGCATGATCCAGCTCGTAGACGTCATCATCGACATCGCGGGTCATGTCGACCAAATCCGACGTCGACAGGATTCCGACACAGTGATCATCATTGTCGACCACCGGAAGCGTGGAGACGCGGTTCTCTTCCATCAAGATCAAGGCTTCATGAATCGTCCCCGCCGCGTTGATCGTGACGACATCACGGTTCATGATGTCTTTGATTGGCCGGGTATAAACATCTTGTTGGGCAACCATCGTTGAGTCCCTTGTGAAAAAACGTCGGCGAGTGCAGAACTTGTTATACCGATCGCTTTCCGCACATGCCGTGCCAGCAAGAACAAAAAATGAAAGTCCGACGATCACCGCACAGAAACGTGCGTCGGCGTCACAGGGTGTGCGTTCCAATTCAACGCTTCGGCCACCGCGAGCGACTATGACACACTCAAGCGACCGGAACCACAATTCGCTTGGCGATCCCGTGGATATCCTGCATGATCAACCGGGTTGCCTGCGGATCGGCCGACTCGGCGAATCGCTCCATCGCCAACGTCGGTGTACTGAACTGCGGCAGCCCCAGCGAACCGCTGGTTCCGCGAAGCCAGTGTGCCAGCGACGCCACGTCGCCCCATTGCTGCCGATCAATGGCAGCATCCATGTCCAACAGTTTCCCGTCCAATCGCTCTAGGAAATCGATCACGATCTCGCGGTACTCCGGGTCATCCATCGGCAGCGTGGAGTGAATCGGCTGCTCGGGGTGATCTGCTGATTCGCTTGAAACAGTTGGCACCGAAACGGCTCCTGTGGGAACGTCTTGCCGCGGCGACTCTTGCCGGGGCGTCTCACGACTCGGCTCGATTGTCTCCAGTGGTGAATCGGCGACGTCACCGGGCAGATCGATGCGTGAGGCGAGGTTGTGCAGTCGCTTCAGTGGCTGCTGACAGGCGGCGGCATCACCGGCCTTGGCCTGTTGCTCAAGGGCATAGGCGGGATCGACGAACTGTTCAAAGCCCGCGCTTCCGCTGACGCCTTTGAGCCAGTGTGATTCGGCGGCCAGACCATCGAAGTCACAATCGTCGAGCAGCTGATCGAGCTGGGGCAATCGCGAACGCAATGCGTCGACAAAGTCCTGCGCGATTTCCAAGAAGTCGGGATCATCCAGGGGATAGCTGCACGTGATCTTCCCGTCGTCCTCGATGGCGGTCTCGACCGGCGGGTCGACCGCATCACTCTCCGGTGAGGGCATGGACTGTAACTCGTTGGCCGTGGCCCCATCGGCCTGAGTGGCCTCGGTGATTACTGCACCCGGTTCGTCGCCGAGTTCCTCAGCCAAGGTTTCCAGCAGATGATCGATTTTGATCGGTTTGGACAAGAACCCGCTGCAGCCCGCATCGAAGCACTTTTCCTGATCGCCTTGCATCGCGTTGGCGGTCAAGGCAAAAATCGGTTTGCTGTACCCGGAGGAACGCAACTGGCGCGTCGCGGTGTAACCATCCATCACCGGCATCTGCATGTCCATCAGGATGATGTCGAA
>NZ_JBFHKV010000614.1:0-5123 GCF_041595215.1 Stieleria sp.
CTGGTAGAAATGCCGCGGGCCGTATCCGTCGATCATGTCGGACACCGTCACGTCAACCTGGCCGTCTTCTTTCGCCGTGAAGTCGACGCCGGCGTCGTAGTTGCCCCGTGAGAGGTCATCGTTGCTGGCCAGCACACCGCCCGACTTCTGATCGCTGATCGTCAATTTTGAATCGAGCAAAAAACCATCGGCTTTCGATCGCACTTCGGCGCGATACGTTTTGCCTTTGACCGCGGCAAACGAATACGTGTGTGTTTCTTTGGGTTCGGTGATACATCCAGCGAGAACTGCGGGGAGCGATCCGTCGAATTCGTCGCCGTGATGCAAATGCACCGCGTCATCGTCCTGGCGTGCCACCCAGAACCAACCGAGTCCGTCCGGCACCGACGCCGTCGACGGGGCCACACGGGTTGCGGGAGACAGCACGACGGGGCACGATTCGGGAAGGTTGTGGCCGAAGGGCAGGGCGGTGTCGCCGCGGATGGCCAGATGGTCCAAGAACGGACCCGTTGTGATGTCGCAGACATAAACAAAGCTGCTCGATCCGCCGAAGCCGACGGTGCTGTTGGGCGTTTCGGGAAACGCAAAGATGCGGACCAGTACGTCCTGGTCGGCCTCGCATCGATAGACCAGTTGCGGGTCCAGCCCGCGGGCGTCATCCACCTGTGCCAGCACGTTGCCGCGAAGGTCCGTCAGCTGCAAGACGGCATCCATCGGTGATTGAAGCAATTGGTTTGCGGTGACCGAAGCGACGAGTTGCTCACCGGATTTGAGCGAGACGCGATAGGCATCGCTGTCACCATTCTTGGCCAATCGTCCGGCAACCACCGCCGGCAGGGTCACTCGATGGGCGTCGTCGCGTTTGTCATTGGGTTCGACTTCATTGGTCACGGCGATCGGCGCGATGATCAGCGGATGGAGCTGCGTGGCGGATTGTTCGTCGTGTAGCCGGATCCAGGCCACGCCCGGCGGCGCGGTCGGCGGGATTTTGACGGTGAACTTGCCCGAGTCTTTCGCGGGCGTGATTTCAACGTCGTCTCGATCGCAAGCGACCGCCGGCGGCCACTTGGGAAACTTTCCTTCCGCCGTGATCTCCGTTTCGCTGCCCGTGGCAACCGCCGCGGGAAAGACTCGATCGAGCTTGAGTTGTGCCTGAGCGGTCGGAGGCGAAAGCACGCAAACCGAAAACACGCAAGCAAGGATCACCGATCCCAGCGGGACGCGTAAGCGACCGGCGCGAGTGCCCGATCCCAGCGGGCGACGCTGTGAAGCACTTTTTAGCGGTAGGGCGCGAGCCCTCCGGTCTTTCAAGGTGTTTTCGCACCGAAACCGGACGGCTCGCGCCGTTCCGCTAACACCGTCGTTGCCAGAGTAAGTGGCATTGGGCTTCCGCCCTGCCGCTAAAACCTTGCAAAGCACCGGAAACAAACGATTCGAGATCGGCACGCGATACCGGCCGGTGCCACGCGCAGGACCAATCCATTGCCGCTCGAACTCGTGCGACGAAATTGCGACAACCGAACTTCCCGAACGGTGTTGAAACAACGGCATCATCACTAACCCATCAACTCGTCGATCGGGGTGGCGTCGCTGACCAAGTGGGTCGGGCGTCCTTCCGGCGTGTACATCATTTGGCCGGGATCGATTCCGAGTTTTTGGTAGATCGTCGAGACGAAGTTTTCAGGCGACAGCACACGTTCGATGGCGGCGTAACCTTGTCGATCGGTGGCTCCGACGACCTGGCCACCGGGGGTCTGTCCGCCGGCGAACATCACGCTCATCGCGTTGGACCAGTGGTCGCGTCCGCCGTCCTTGTTGATCTTCGGCGTCCGCCCGAATTCGCCCAACACGACCACCAGCGTCCGCTCGAGCATGCCTTGTTGTTTCAGGTCCGAAATCAAGGCAGCGATCGTCGCTTCGAACGGAGGCAGTTTGTCGTCCAGTGACTTGAAGATATTGGTGTGGTGGTCCCAACCGCCATGATAAAGCGTCACGAAGGGAACGCCCGCACCAACCAGTCGCCTGGCCAGCAAGGCTTGCTGGCCGAAGGTGTTGCGGCCATAGGCATCGCGGACTTCGTCCGATTCCTGATGGATGTCGAAGGCCGCTTGGGCTTCTTTGCTGCTGATGATCTGCATCCCCTGGCCATAAAACTCATCGACGGCCAAGGTCGGATCGGCGACCGACGCCTCGTTGAATCGAAGCATCGTGTCGATGTGTTTGCGAATCTGTTGTCGTGATGTGAACCGGTCGCCGGTCAATCCGCTGGGGATGGTGACGTCACGGACGCGAAAGCTGGAACTGTTGGGGCTGTCGGGCACGACGAACGGCGCGTACTTGCTGCCCAAGAAATTGGGGCCGCCGGAGCGAGACATGCGGGGCAGCGAGAAATAGGCGGGGATGCCGTGGGGCGCGCCGATTTCCTTGGCCACCACGCTGCCCAGGCTGGGGTGGAAACTGACAAAGGCACCACAACCGACCGGGATCCGCGGCGGTGCGCCGGTCATCATGTAATGGTTGCCGGCGCCGTGGTTGCCCTGGTCATGGCGAATCGAGCGGACGATTGCCAAGTCGTTGCTGATCGCCGCCAGTTTCTTCATCGGCTGTGCGAATTGCACGCCGGGGGTTTGGGTGGCGATCGGCTGATACGCCCCGCGAATCTCGACCGGTGCGTCGGGCTTGGGGTCAAACGTCTCATAGTGACTCGGACCACCGTCTTGCCACACCAAGATGCAAGCGTCGGCTTGAGCGGTGCGGTGTTTCGGATCCGCTGCCGAAGAGGCTCGAGCGCGGGCGCTCAGGGCGCCCGAAAGGCCTCCGGCGATCAGCCCACCCAACCCCAGTTTCAATCCATCGCGGCGGGTCAGGCCTTCGCAATTCGTCCAGCTTTTAGCCATCGTGGTTGATCTCAATTTTGAATAATGAATTCGGGAGCGTTCATCATCGCCCACATCAAGTCTTCGATCGCGCCGCGTCGTTCTTCGCCCGCGGCGGTGATCAGTGATTCGCAGTATCGTTGCTCGTCGGCGGTCGGCCGACGAGAAAAAATCGCCAGGTACAGTTCCGTCACGATCTCTGCGGCCGACAACTCGCTGCCGGCCAGCCGTGCGGCGCGACCGGAGTCGCTGCGAATGCGTCCGTCGATCTCACGCGAGTTCATCAGGTGCAAGGTTTGCGTGACCGAGGAGTCCGCGATCCGTTCGCAGGGAGGATCCTGGTTCGGATCCGGACGGCCGAACGTGTCCAGGAAAACTGATTCGATGCGGTGCGTCCAAACTTGATTGGAACGCGACTGGGGAGCCAATGCGGAAAACGATTCGCTCGTCTCGGTGGCGTTGGCGACCGCTTCGGCCAGGACTTCGGCACGCAAACGATGCCGGTAGTGACGCGAGTAGTTCAGCCGATCGCTGGCGTTGGATTCGTTGGGCGTTGAACGGGTCGCGTACACGTTGGAAAGCACGATTGTCTTGATCAGCTGCTTCTGATCGTAGCCGGATTGTTGAAAGTGTTCGGCCAATGCATCGAGCAACGCGGGATTGCTGGGCGGATTGGTGCTGCGGAGATCATCGACCGGATCGACGATGCCGCGTCCCATCAGTTGTGCCCAAACGCGATTGACTTGGACGGCGGCAAAATACGGGTTGTCGGCGGAGACCATCCAGTCGACCAGGGCTTCGCGCGGGTCGTCGTCTTCGGCCAGGTCGATCGTCCCGAACAGCGGAGCCGGTGGGAGGACTTCTTCGGTCACCGGATGCCGGACGTCTCCCTTGGTGGAAACGTACACGATCTCTTCACCACCGGAGATGGGCGGCGAAAGCCCCGTGCCCTTGCGGCCGACTTTTCCGAAGAACGCGGCGAAGGAATAGAAGTCGTGTTGGCTCCACTTCTCAAACGGATGATGATGACACTTCGCACAGTCCAGCCGCACACCGAGGAAAAGCTGGCTGACCAGCGTGGCGACTTCATCAGGGCTGCGGCGGTCGCGAAACAACGTGGCGGCACCGTTGTGCCAGGTGCTGCCCTTGGCGGTGATCAATCGACGAGCGAATTCGTCATGCGAAACGTTTTCACGGAATTGCTGCCGTATCCAGTTGTCATAATTGAGTACCGCCTTGATGCCGACCCGATAGGGATTCGGACGCAACAGATCCGCCCATTGGTTCGCCCAGTGATCGACGTATTCGGGTTGTTCCAGTAAGTGGTCGACCAGTTGCTCGCGTTTGTTGCTGTCTTGGCTGTCGAGAAACTGTTGAGCTTCCTGTGCCGAGGGCAAGCGGCCGATCACATCGGTGTAAACGCGGCGCAAGAAGATGGCGTCGCTTGCCGGCTCGGAGACTCGGATCTGCAGTTGACTCAGTTTTTCGTACACCAAGTCATCGATGAAGTTCGCGCGCGGCAGGTCGTCGTAAAATCCATCGGGCAACGCTTCGGTCCGCGGGATGCTGACGTTGGCCACGCGAATGTGATTCATGTAACGCGCCATCACCGCGGTCTCGCCCGGGACCGGACCGGCCTTCAATCGGCCATTCGAATCGACTTGCACGATGGCGGCATCGTTGGACAAATAACTGGTCATCTTGGTGACGTCACGCGTCGTCCCGTCGCTGTAGGTCGCGACGGTCGACAGTTCGGCGGTGCCCGAGGGTGTTAACGCAAATTCGGTCTGTTTCAACTCGACCGATTCCAGCAGGGGTTCGTCCGCCAGCCGACGGGGAGCGCCTTGGCGGATCCACGCGAGGAGCGTGTGATAGGCGTCCGAGCCGACTTCGATTTTTCGACCGCCGCCGTGTGGCAACTCCGCCGTCGCTTTCTGGATCAACAGACTCGATTCCGGTGAGGCGATGCTCAGCCGCCGCCCCCGCGCTTGACGGGCGATCGCATCGTGGTCGAAGTCGGAATCAAAGCCGAGCAGTGAGAGCTGGAAACCATTCTGCCCGCGTTGCTTGCCGTGACAGGCGCCGGCGTTGCAACCCTGTGCGGCTAAGATCGGTTGCACGTCGAGTTCGAAACTGACGGCATCGCCCGCCGCAGCGTTCTGGTGTGGCAGATCTTCGCCATGCGATACGACGCTACAGAACGCGACCAACATCAACGCCGACATCACGACGCGACAGTGCGACAAC
>NZ_JBFHKV010000615.1:0-5113 GCF_041595215.1 Stieleria sp.
AGCGGTGCGGAGCGAGGTGCAAAAGAGTTGGAACTACGACGATCCTGTGTTCGTGGTCGCCGATGAACCGACGCTGGAAGCCCCCACCGTCGGCGCGGTCGCCGAGGCGCTCGGGGCGGTCCCGATTCGTGACGGCGAAGTGGATCTGAATCGAGAGATCCTGACGATCTCGGTCGCGGCCATGCAATTGCCCAATTTTCTGGAGCGGGTCCAGGAAAGCAAGCTGGTGATCACTCCCGGGGATCGCAGTGACATTCTGCTGGGATGCCTGGCCACGGTCGCGTCGGACAACTATCCGAAAATTTCCGGGATTGTGCTGACCGGTGGCATGCGTCCTCCCGACAGCGTGACCCGATTGATCGAAGGCATTCGCCGCCCGTTGATTCCGACCTTTGCCGTCGAGACCGATACCTACGAAACGGTCCGAAACGTGATGGCCGTCGAAGGAGCGATCAGCCCCGACAACGATCGCAAAATCCAAGCCGCTCTGGGTGTGTTCGAATCGTCGATCGATCCCGACGCCTTGGCCCAGCGAATCGACGTCGCGCGGTCGACCGTCGTCACACCGGCGATGTTCGAGTACGAGTTGATTGAACAGGCCAAACGCCGCCGCCAACGGATCGTCTTGCCCGAGGGAGACGACGAGCGAATTCTGCGGGCCACCGAGGTCTTGCGGCGGCGTGACGTCGTGGAGATTGTCTTGCTGGGCGATCCGCTCAAAATCCGCACGCTGGCCGACGAACTGGGAATTGACCTGGCGGACGTCGAGATCATCGATCCGGGCAACAATCCCTACCTGGAAACGTTCGCACAGCGATTCTTCCAACTGCGCCAACACAAGGGCGTCACCGAAGATCAGGCCCACGATAC
Organism: Stieleria sp.; assembly: GCF_041595215.1. NCBI lineage: Bacteria > Pseudomonadati > Planctomycetota > Planctomycetia > Pirellulales > Pirellulaceae > Stieleria > Stieleria sp. The sequence goes on from NZ_JBFHKV010000615.1 coordinate 871, forward strand.
GGTCCAGGATGTCAGCTATTTTGGGACCATGATGGTGTACGAGGGCATCGCCGACGGAATGGTTTCCGGTGCCGCACACACGACCGCCCACACCATTCGCCCGGCGTTGCAACTGATTCGAACCAAGCCGGGTTGTTCGATCGTCTCGAGCGTCTTTCTGATGTGCTTGAAAGATCGCGTCCTCGTCTACGGCGATTGCGCGATCAACCCGAGGCCAAACCCCGCACAACTGGCCGACATCGCGATCAGTTCCGCCGGCACCGCAAAAGTGTTCGGCATCGAACCGATCATCGCCATGCTGTCTTATTCCACCGGCCAATCGGGCAGCGGCGAAGAGGTCGAGCGGGTCAAGCAGGCGACCGCGCTGGTCCGCCAGGCCCGACCGGATTTATTGATCGAAGGCCCGATTCAGTACGACGCGGCGATCGATTTGGGCGTTGCCAAAACCAAACTACCCGACAGCCAGATTGCCGGCCGCGCGACGGTCTTCATCTTTCCCGACCTGAACACGGGCAACAATACCTACAAGGCCGTGCAACGGTCGGCCGACGCGGTGGCGATCGGACCGGTTTTGCAAGGCCTCAAGAAACCCGTCAATGACTTGAGCCGCGGCTGCACCGTCACCGACATCATCAACACCGTCGCGATCACGGCGATCCAGGCTCAACGCAACGGAGCGGAATTGTGAAGCAAATCCTGGTCCTCAATTCCGGCAGCTCGTCGATCAAGTACGAGCTGTTTGACATGGATGCCGCTGGCGCGCTCGAATCCGGGCTGGTCGAACGAATCGGCGAAGACGAGAGCTGCCTGAAACAGTCGTTTCCGGCGTCGACGTCCACACCCCCGTCGCGCTCGATCGACGTCTCGGTTCCCGATCACCAGCAGGGCATGGAGTTGATTCGGCGTGCGCTGTCGGAAAACGCAAGCTTTGCCGGTGGCCGGCATCTGGTCGGCATCGGCCACCGGGCGGTGCACGGCGGTGAAACCTACTCCGGTCCGACCTTGATCGATGATCGCGTGATTGAGACGATGAAACAGTTGGTGCCACTGGCGCCGCTGCACCATCCCGCCAACCTGATCGGAATGGAAGTCGCGCGATCGGCGTTTCCTGATGTCCCCCAAGTCGCCGTGTTTGACACCGCCTTCCACCAGACATTGCCGGCTTTTGCGTATCGTTATGCCGTCCCACAAGACTGGTACCGGCGATTTGGTCTGCGCCGCTATGGATTCCACGGCACCTCCCACGCCTACGTCGCCAAGCAGGTGGCACGCCATCTCAAGCGCCCCTTGGCCGACGTGAACACGATCGTGTTCCATCTCGGTAACGGGGCCAGCGTGACGGCGATTCGCGGCGGCGTCAGTGTGGACACTTCGATGGGCTTGACGCCGCTGGAAGGCCTGGTGATGGGAACACGTTGTGGTGATCTCGATCCCGCGATTCTGATTCAGATGGGGAAACAGTCCGGAATGAGTTTGGACCAGATGGACGAGGTGCTGAACAAGCAGAGCGGTCTCAAGGGACTGTGCGGGGCCAACGACATGCGCGAAGTGTTGGCGAAGGAATCCGCCGGCGATGAAGCGGCGGCCTTGGCGGTGGAGATCTTCGTCTATCGAATCAAAAAGTACTTGGGCGCGTACCACGCGGTGCTGGGACGATTGGATGCCGTCGCCTTCACCGCCGGGATCGGCGAACACTCACACGAGATCCGGGCCCGCAGCTGCAGCGATCTGGAATCACTCGGCATTGCGATCGACCCGGCGCGCAACACCTCGGTCGAGCCACCGATCTGCGAAATCCAAACATCCGACAGCCGAGTGAAAGTCGTCGTCGTCAGCACCGACGAAGAGTTCGAGATCGCCGAACAAACCCTCGCCTGCGTCCAGAATGCCGGCAACTAGCGTCGCATTTTCTTGTCAGCCATTTTCTTGTCGCCCGGTACCCGACACTCCCGTTTTTCTGCCCACCGTTTTTCTGGCAATCATCAGTCAGCAGAACAACCATGAACTTGCCGCTGACCGACCTGACCATTGCCGAAGTCAGTCGGCGGTTAGCCAATCGACCTGCGTCTGCGACGACCGACGGCGACCGTCATGCCCAACGCGAGAAACGCAAACGATGACGGCTCGGGAATGGCGACGGCGCGAACGAGTATCCCGGTCAAATGCGCCCGGGGAGCATTCTCGATGCCGATTCGCAAGTCTTGAGTACTCGAATCCGCCGTAAAGCTTCCCACCACAAAACTGCCAAATCCGTTCGCCCCTTGGCCCGGAACAACGACCGTGTGATTGGGTGTCTCGTTGTCGCCAAAGATCGCGGATCGGTTCGTTCCGGTCGGCCGCTCATCGGTGTACCACAACTGGACCAGGTAATCGGTTGCGACCGAGAGCCCAGCGATGGGGTAGATCAAATCCACATCCGTCCCCGCCAATCCGGCCTGCGAGACGTCGGCAAAGGCGACGTGTGTAAGAAAGGTATCGTAGTCGGCATCGCCCGTGGTTCGCCCACTGGGAAGCGAGAGTGCGTTGAGAGTCGGCGTTGCAACGTTTCCCAAGAAGTCTTGGGCGTCTGGCGACTCAAAGACGATCCCATCAAGCGTCACAGATCCTTGCCGCAGCGGACTGGTATTGCTTTGGCTCTGGCCATTGATCGCAAGAACAACGTCGCCGCCATCAACAACGTCGTTTGCGGCACTCGCTGTCGTGTCCTGCACCGCCCCCCAAGTAATGATCGCAGCGGGGGCTGACGAATAAACGACAAGTGTCATCAAGAACAGGACCGCATACTTTTGCATGAAACCAATCCAGGAATAAATGAGATCAGATAGAATTTGGCGAGAATCAATCGAGTCTTGGCTGGTCGCAGGTACGACAGTCCCCGCTCCCCTGGCTATGGTACTCCAGATCACGCCCGCCCACACCATTCCCGCCTTTCACGAACGAATTTCATGAATTTGAAAAGACGACAATTCTGTTCTTCCCTTGCGCTCACGTCGCTGGCTGCGACATTGACGCCCGCTTATGCCGCAACCGAACTCCAGGCCGACATCGTGATTATCGGTGGAGGCCTGGGCGGATGCTCCGCCGCGATTGCCGCACTTCGCAACGGCAGGCGAGTCGTCATGACGGAACCGTCGGATTGGATCGGCGGGCAACTGACCAGCCAGGGCGTGCCGCCGGATGAGCATCGTTGGATTGAAACCACGGGAGCTAACCGGTCCTACCGTGAGTTTCGATCGCAGATCCGCGATTACTATCGCGACAACTATCCATTGACCGATGCGGCTCGAAACAATCCACATTTGAACCCCGGCAACGGCAACGTTTCGCGGCTGTGTTCGGAACCGAAAGTCTCTCTGGAAATCCTCCTGCGTCAGCTCGCTCCCTACCGGCATTCGGGGCAATTGCAACTGTTACTCGACACCACACCCGTCTCAGCGGATGTGACGCGTGATCGCGTCGAAGCGGTCACGGTTCGATCAACCCGCACAGGCGAATCGACCGTGTTGCGTGGCACGTATTTTGTCGACGCCAGCGAAACGGGTGACCTGTTGCCACTGACCAACACCGAATTTGTCAGCGGTTCGGAAGCGCGTTCGGAAACCGGCGAACTGCATGCCGCGGCAGTGGCCGATCCTGACAACCATCAGGCGTTTACCGTCTGCTTCGCCGTGGACTATTTACCGGACCAGATTCACGTGATCGAGCAACCTGCGGAGTGGCAATTTTGGCGCGACTTCGTGCCCCAACTCACTCCGCCGTGGCCTGGTAAGTTACTCGATTTGACGTACACCCATCCGTCGTCCGGCGATCCCAAGACGTTGGGTTTTGATCCGCTGGGTGGTCGATCGGTCAACGGTGTGTTGAATTTGTGGACCTATCGCCGCATCATCGACGCGTCGCTGTTCAAGCCCGGACGGTTCGACAGTGATGTCAGTCTGATCAATTGGCCGCAAAACGATTACTTGCTGGGGAACCTGTTCGGCGAAGGCCCCGAGCAAGCTGAAGTGCATCTGCAGCGGGCGCGACAATTGAGTCTGTGTTTGCTGTACTGGCTGCAAACCGAAGCACCTCGCCCCGACGGAGGAACGGGCTTCGCAGGGCTGCGGCTCCGCGGTGACCTGATGGGCAGCAGCGACGGACTCGCCAAGATGCCCTACGTCCGCGAGTCGCGCCGAATCCGGGCACGCTTCACCGTGTTGGAGGAACACGTGGGGCGACAGAATCGGAGTCTGGTGACCGGTCA
>NZ_JBFHKV010000616.1:0-5107 GCF_041595215.1 Stieleria sp.
GCTGGACAGCTACGATGAAGCCCGGAGGGCTGGCACAATGTTTGCCGGTGGTGTCAGCCACTGGTATTCAGGGCAATGAAGTACAAAGGCCTGAAGGGCCGACACAATTGTTCTCTTAGCCGCCCGGGAACGCTCAAACCCCGATTACTGTGTCGGCCCGCTGGGCCTTGAGTGTTGCATGGAATCCATCGCCGGTGGCTGACACCACCGGCAGACACTCTATCGGCCCTCCGGGCCTAAGACACATCGCCCAACCAACCAAATACGATCCATCGATTCCGTTGGACTCGGCAAACACTGAGAGGTCACCATTTCAGCCATCGGTTCTTTTCGTTCGGCCCAGTCGACCGCGTACCTGTCGAACGATGACATCAGAAGCGAATCCCAGGAAACGGAGGTCTGATGAAATCCGTTGCGCGCACTTCGAGCGCACCAGTCGCAGCCGGGATGTCAGACTTTGGACGATGCTGAGAACATCGCAGAAGAGGGAACCACGAAACACGCCACACACACGAAAGAAAAATCGGCACTGTCGTCAGGCGTCGGTTGGCAGCGTGAACAACTAATGATTGGTCGTTCGACCGAGGTAAAAAGCCGATATTCCCCGGTCGGACTGCGGAATATCTCCTACCACCCAATCTTACGGGGTTGTGCCAGGCGGTGCAATCATTCACTCGCCAGAGTGCCGTTTCCTGGTCAGCGCGAAGGTGCGACGCAAGGTTGGTGACGCGACGGTGCAGCGGTTCCAGAAAGGTTGGCAGGCCGGGAGTTGCCGGCGATGGAACGGGAGATGTCTCCCAATGGGATGGACGCCTGCTCGGCTCCGCACCAACTCAATTCGCTAGTTGTTCGCCCCGCGTGCCTCAAAATTAGCGTGTCCGCCAATCGGTCGAGGTGTATCATGGGTGTATCGCGAGGAAGCCGCACCTTCGTGATACCTCACCTACACCCCTCCCGCTCTGTGACCGAGCGGGCCCTGCCCGACCGCTCCGGTTGCACTCCATCCCTGAGAGCCTTTTTTGAACGTGAAAGCATTCCGACTTCCAGTCGCGGTATTGTCCGTTCTGCTGGTGGGTCTCCGCGGATCCGTGCCGGCCGCGGAGCCGGAGACGGCCGCCAAGCTCGATTTTGCCGCCGACATCCGGCCGATCCTGTCTGATGCCTGTTACCACTGCCATGGCCCCGATGCCAATGCGCGCGAGGGCGGGTTTCGACTGGATGATCGCGAGGCCGCTTTGGCCGCCGATGTGTTGACGTCGGGAGACATGCTGGAGCGTCTGACCAGCGACGATCCGGATGTGCGGATGCCGCCACCGGATTCCAATCGACGCCTGCGACGGCGGGATCGTGAAACGTTGAAACGATGGCTGGCCGAAGGGGCGGACTGGCCCAAGGACGACCGACACTGGGCCTTCATTCCGCCGCTGCGTCCCGATCTGCCAGCGGTCGCCAATGATCAATGGCCACAAAACCCGATCGATCGATTTGTGCTGGCGCGAATGGAATCGGAGGGATTGAGTCCAGCGCCGCCGGCTGACCGAGCGACGTTGCTGCGCCGCGTCAGTTTTGATCTGACCGGTTTGCCTCCGACCATCGAAGAACTCGATGCGTTTATCAACGACCGATCCGGCGGCGCGTACGAACGCGCGGTGGACCGGTTGCTCGAGTCACCGCGCTACGGCGAACACATGGCCGTCGATTGGCTCGAAGCGTCTCGGTTCGCCGATACCGACGGCTACCAGAACGATCGTCTGCGTTACATGTGGGTGTGGCGCGATTGGCTGATCAACGCGTTGAACGACAACATGCCATTCGATCGTTTCGTCATCGAGCAGATGGCCGGCGATTTGATCCCTGACCGCAATTTCCTGACTCAAGTCGCAACGGGATTCAACCGCAATCACCGCATCAATTCCGAAGGCGGCTCGATCCCGGACGAATGGATCGTCGAATACGTCGCCGACCGCGTGGAAACCACCGGCACCGTGTTCCTGGGGCTGACGATGACCTGTTCGCGTTGCCACGACCACAAGTACGACCCGATCTCTCAGAAAGATTTCTACAGTCTGTTCGCGTTCTTCAACAACATCGATGAAGCCGGGCTCGGACCGAACAACGGCAACAGCCCGCCGTTTATCAAGGTACCCCAGACATGGCCGAACCTATCCGAAGATGACTTGAAATTCGTCGTTCCAGAACCCGTCAAGATCAAGGTCGTGCAGACGTCGGTACCGCGTCCGCAACCGGGCGGCGAAGACACCGTCATGGTGCTGCACGAGCTGGATCAACCACGCGACACGTATCGACTCGATCGGGGACAGTACGACAACCCGGACACGTCGGAAAAACTGCAGCCCGCGACGCCGCCGGTCTTGGGAGCCTGGAACGATGACTGGCCGCGCGATCGGCTGGGGCTTGCCCGTTGGCTGGTCGATCCGGATCACCCGCTGACGGCGCGTGTGACGATCAACCGACTGTGGCAGCACCACTTCGGCGTCGGGTTGGTCAAGACCAGCGAGAACTTTGGCGTGCAAGGCGAGCTGCCCAGCCATCCGAAGTTACTCGATTGGTTGGCAACGGAATTCATCCGTAGCGGATGGGATGTCAAAGCGATGCACCGGTTGGTCGTGACCAGTGCAACCTATCGTCAGCAGTCTTCCGCGTCCGACGCCTTGCGTGAACGCGATCCGGAAAACCGCTGGTTGGCGCGAGGCCCAAGAAAACGTCTCTCGCCGTTTGCGATCCGCGATTCGGTGCTGTTCGCCAGCGGTTTGTTGAGCGATACGATCGGCGGGCCTTCGGTCAAACCGTACATGCCGCCGGCGATCTGGAGCAGCATCTCGAACGCGAAGTACAAACAGGACACGGGAGAAAAACTGTATCGACGCAGCATGTACACGTATTGGCGGCGCACGGTTCCGCCACCCACCATGATGGCCTTCAACGCCGCCGCACGTGAAACCTGTATCGTACGGAGCGACGAAACGACCACGCCGCTGCAAGCATTGACGATGATGAACAACGTCACCTTCGTCGAAGCGGCGCGGCATTTGGCCGAGCGGGTGATGAAACCCGACGGACGAACACCCGCCCGGCGAATCGCTTTGGCGTTCCGGTTGGTGACCAGTCGACAACCGAGGCCGAAAGAGCTGGCCGTCCTGGTCGATGACTTCAACGTCTATCACGAAGATTTCCAACAGCACACCGAGGCGACGGGGCAATTGTTGTCCGTCGGAGAAACGCCCAACACGCCGGGGTTAGACCCGAGCCAATTGGCGGCGCTGACACTGGTCGCCAATACAATCTTGAACCTCGACGAGGCCATTGCGGAGAATTGACATGAACCCTTTGGAAGAATTCAAGAGACGGCACAACCGACGAGCGTTTCTGTCCGGTAGCACGCTGGGGCTGGGTTCGATCGCTGCAGGGACCTTGCTCGGCGACGGGAATCTGGTCGGTGCGGCCGAAGCGAACGCGCTACCCGCAGCAGACGCGTCGGCCTTTGCCACGATCGCTCCCAAAGCCAAACGTGTGATCTACTTGTTCCAGTCGGGCGGCCCGTCGCAGATGGACCTGTTCGACTACAAACCGGAGCTGGCCAAGCGTTTCGGCGAAGAGGTGCCGCTGTCGGTCTACCCGGCCGAGCGAAAGACGACGATGACATCGGGCCAGACGTCGTTTCCCGTCGCGCCCAGCACGTTCAAGTTCCAGCAACACGGGCAGTCGGGCATTTGGCTCAGCGAAACCCTGCCGCACTTGGCCAAGGTGGTCGATGAGATCTGCGTCATCAAAAGCATGCACACCGAAGCGATCAATCACGATCCGGCGGCGACCTTGTTCCAAACCGGATCGGTGATCGCCGGTCGTCCCAGTATGGGTGCCTGGGTGAATTATGGTTTGGGCACCGAGAACGCCAACCTGCCGGCGTTTGTCGCAATGACGTCCAACGGATCTGCCAAAGCCGGCCAGCCGCTGTATGACCGATTGTGGGGCGCCGGTTTTTTGCCAGGCCGTTTTCAAGGCGTGAAGTTCCGCGGCCAGGGGGATCCGATCCTGGACCTCTACAATCCCGCCGGAATGACCCGCACCCAGCGCCGACGCATGTTGGATTCGGTGGAGAAATTGAACCAAGACCGCGCCGATCAGTTCAATGACCCGACGATCGCGACTCGGATCGCCCAGTACGAATTGGCGTACCGGATGCAAATGAGTGTGCCGGAACTGATCGACGTCAACGACGAACCGCAATCGGTTCTGGATCTGTACGGGCCGCAGGCGACGCAAGTCGGCAAGTATGCCTACAACTGTTTGTTGGCACGACGCTTGGCGGAACGCGGCGTGCGGTTTATTCAGCTCTACCACCGCGGTTGGGACGCCCACAACAACGCTCCCAAACAAGTCCCCGCGCAATGTCGTGACACCGATCAACCCACCGCGGCCTTGCTGAGCGACCTCAAGCAACGCGGCATGCTCGATGAGACGTTGGTGATTTGGGGCGGCGAATTCGGACGGACGGTTTACTGCCAAGGCAAACTGACGGACAAGGTGTACGGACGCGATCACCACCCGAATTGTTTCACGTACTGGATGGCCGGCGGTGGCATCCGCGGGGGGATGACGTATGGCGAGACCGACGAATACAGCGTGAACGTCGTTGAAAAACCCGTCCACGTCCACGACTTGCAAGCCACGATTCTGGCGCAATTGGGCATCGATCACGAACAGTTAACGTACCGATACCAAGGCCGCTATTTCCGCCTGACCGATGTCCACGGCAACGTGATTGGCGACATTGTCCGGTCGTGAGGCGGGGAAGAAGGTTGGTTGGTCAAAAAATTGGTTGGTCAAAAAATTGGTTGGTCAAAAAATTGGTTGGTCAAAAAATGGTGGGTAGGAAGATTTGTGGGGAGGAAGATTTGTTGGGGAGGAAGATCGCCGCAGGAAGGTGGAGAGGGTTTATTGAGAGGCCTAATGTTTTGACCACTCCATTTTTTGACCCTTTCGTCTCCAGCACCTGGATGAAACTTCCGTTTTTACGACAATGCAATAGCTGACGGCCATTCGGCATTCCTGAACGAACCGTGTCGTCTTCCTGTGCCAACTTCAA
>NZ_JBFHKV010000617.1:0-5097 GCF_041595215.1 Stieleria sp.
CATCGTTTTGCCCCCATTATTCTGCCCCGTATTATTCTGCCCCCAATTCCCTGTCCCCATCATTCCGCCCTCCCTCCCGCATTCTTCTCACGACAACCAATCATTCCAAGCCTGCCGATGGTAGTCGGCACGAAACACGTTTTGATAACGATCGGTAGCGGCCAACAGGTCGCACAAACCGGGCAGATCGTCTGCGCCCCCAGAGTCTGAAACTCTCGATTCGGTCGCCGCCGACGCCACGGCATCGGCGAGCCTCGCGGCCGTCGGCAACAATTGACGCTTCAACATTAGGATCATTCGACGATGCCCGCCGGAGGCCGGTGACGCGACGCTGCCGCGACCACCGAGGACCAGCGTCCGTTGCTGGCGTGCGAGTCCCGCCACGCCATCGACGCTTGGTTCCGCCTGTCCACGCGAATCGACAGCGGCAGCGAGCGAGACGCTTCCTGCCTCCGGATCGGTTCGCGAAAAGAAGTGCCGTTCCAATCGATCCAGCCCCAACTGGCAGACGTTCTGCCATGATTCGGGCAGCTCCAATCTCGGATCGTCATCGGAACCCTCGCGGCACGCTTCAACGCGTATCGCAAGCGCATCAATCGATCCGGCCTGGTGGCGTCGGACACGCCCGATGACGAAAACGTTCAGTCCTGGGCTGCGGGCGACGAGTTCCAGGTTTTCACGATACGGCACCTGGTCGGTGTCCAACGCGATCCGTAGTCTCAACGGACGCGAAACATCGTCCGCCTTGACCAACACGCCGTCTTCGTGCCGCCCGAGGACCTGACAGCGAAACGCGACGAAGTCTGGTTCCGCCGGAGCCGTCGGTCCGACCGATTCGTCCGTCGCAAAGAGCTGTTCGACCTGGTCGGCCAAGGATCGCCCGAAACGCGACGTCCACGCCGCGGAGTCATCGATCGGCCGGTCGGTCTGTTTCCGCACGGCCCAGCGAGTCTTTGATCCTCGTCCCAGTCGCCGATCCGGCGATGCCGTCATGTTTTGAACGTCCACACTCGACCGGCAAAGCTGAAATGCAGAAATCGTTGTACCGCCCAATTCGATTCCTCCGCGATACGCTTGCGACGCCAAGTCGGCTTCTCCGGGGCGCACTTCGCTGACCTGATAAATCTTTCCGTCGTCCGCCATCATCGAAACACACACTCCCGCGTAGCCGGACCGCGTCACGATCGGTTCGGCCACCAGACTGACCAGCCGCGAAACGTCGACCGGTTCAAACGATCGTCGGACCTGGCCGATCGTTTCAAGGTCGGCCACAGGTTGCCGGAGCACACGCCGCGCGATGACGACCGCGCGGGCGAGATCGCTTTGTAACTGCGTGACATCCGTGTTGCCCGATTGTGCCCGCAACCGAACCACACCCTCGACGACACTCAGGACGGCCGACGATAAATGAACCAGCCCCGCGGCGCGGCATTGATGCGCCGCCCGCAACAGCGCCGATTGCAACACGACGCCACAGCGCTGAGCGCCGCTGCACAACATCAATTCGATCGCATCGAGACAGCGGCTGGCGGCGTCACGCATCGCAGCGTTGATTTCGATCACCGATGATTCGTCGCCAGGCTGCGAACCAGGCTGCGATTCAGATACTTGATTCGGAGCAGCTTCGTGATCCGAACGTGCCGCATCGGTCTCGATCGGCAAACAGCTGACACAAGCCAGCAGATGAAAACATTTTGGCGACAGCAAGCACGAACATGAAACCTGTTGGAGTTGCGTCACGCGTTTCGACTCGCCATCCCATTCCAATCGCACGGTTTCGTCACCAGTGCTGATCGTCACGCAAGTCGCTTCGGCGGTCCAAGTCCAAGCGTGTGCGATCGCCGGATCTTTGTCCAGGCGTTTTCGCACGCGCGAAGGCACCGAGTCGATCAAGTTGGCGAGCACGTCGGCGCGAACACTCAGTTGGCCGCAGATGCTGGGGCGATCCGACTCATCCATCGATCGAACCTCCGGCGACGTTGCCACGGATTTGATCGCCCACCCACTGTGCCAGTTTTTCGGGACTGACCGCGGCGACCGCCATCCCTGCCGACGCCATCATTTGTGCCAGGCCCTGGTGGAACCGGGCTTGGCCGGAATCATCCAGGGAAGCCAGCCCGATACAACGGACGCCCGAGTCGACCAGCGCCCGCACTTCGGCCAGCATCCCGGGAATCGAAACGCCTTCTTCAAAGTCGGTGACCAACACGACGATCGAACGCGACGGCACCTTGATGCCCGCGCGAGCTCCACGCAGACCGAGTCCGATATCGGTTCCGCCGCCGACATCGACTTCCAACAACAGTGCCAGCGGATCGTCGACTTGATCGCTCAAGTCGATCAATTCGGTGCTGAAAGCCAGAAACCGCACGGACAACGCAGGCAAAGCGTCAAAGATCGCCGCAACCAGCGCGCTATAAACCACCGACGCGGACATCGATGCCGAAACGTCGACGACGAACGTCACGTGCCAGTCCAATTCCCGTCGTGCCGGGGCGTTGAAGATCAATTGATCGGCGACGATCGTGGGGCGGCCATCGGATCGACGCCGCCCGTTGGCCAAGTTGGCGCGAATCGTGCGTGATAGATTCAGCCGCCGCGATCGACGGCGAGTCGGTCTCGGCGTGGAAAGACCACTCAGCGCGGTCTGCAGACGGACCGCCAACTGCCGGGCGAGGTCATCGGTGATCTTTTGGGCAAGCTGTCGAAGCTTGGCCATACGTGATTCCGGCATCGCACCGGCCAACGAAAGAACCTGTTGCAGTAAATCAATCGATGGCGTGATGGAGTCGACGTCCAAGTGCCCGACCGCGGACGCGTTGCCTGCCGCGGCGGCTTGTCCGAGCACCTCCTGGCAGACGTCGCCGCCGAACAACGCCTCTAAGTCGTCGGCCCACTGCGCGGTCGTCGGTTGCGGTGCCTCTTGTCCGCCGCTGCCACGCCGTTGCTGAAAATCACCGCGTGACCCCTCGCCGCGTCCTTTTCCGAACAATTGGTCCAACGACTGGGCGGCGATCGATGCGTTTCGCGAAGGGTTTTCCGGCGGCAAGCCGAAGATCAATCGCCAGCGATCGGCCATCTTGATTTCGTTGTTCGCGTTGTCCGCGATCGATTCGCAACGCAATGGTTCGGCAGCCATGTCGACATCGGAGTCGTTTTGATCTGTCACGCCCTGGTCCGCTTCGCGAATGAAACGATCGACGCTGGGAAACGCTTCCGCGACGGACGCTGCCGCAATCAAGTCGGCGTGTCGCAAACGGGCGACGTGCAATGTGATCGAGTCGGCATCGCCGTCATGGTCCCACTGCTGGTGATCGATGGCCGATCCGCGTTGGTCCAGTCCCTGCAATCGCATCTCCAGCAACCGTTGTCGGTCGGCCGGCGAAAACGGATCAAAGGCCCCCCGAAGTGCCGGCAATCGTGACAGAAACTCCGCGTCGGACAATTGACTCATACCGGACTGGAACGAGTCCAGCCACAACGGATCGTTCTGCATGCGTGACAGCAAGATCTGCACGGCACCGGACAGTCCGTCGCGCAAGCGTGTCCGGCCGTCGCGATCGCCGGCACCATCCAACCAGCCGATCAACAACTGGCCCAACTCAGTCGCGTCCATCGCATCGAGCGCGCACAAGCTGGCCGCCGCGGCGCCGCGCATGCGGTCGCTGCCGTGACGAATCGTTTGACGGCACCACGTCACCAGTTGTCGTCGCTGCCCGGCTGTCTCTGTTTGCTGCGATTGAGTCGTCTGAATCAACGCATGCAGATCCCCGCTGAACCACTGGATCAAGTCCGCCAGACAGACCACGTCTTCGATCGACGAACTGCCACGCAGCCCCTGCAGACGCTCCAAGCAGGCGCGCAACAATTCATCCGCTGAAACCCTCGCATCGGGCATCCGGTAAACCGGTACGATCGGGGGCGCCGCATCAGCCGGCTCGAGCGGCAACCCGGGCAGATGCGACGCAGCGATCCGCACCATCAACGTAACGGCTTCGACCAGTTCCGAGATTGCGGCGGTTTGGCAAAACGTTTCGTCCAAGCGACACAACGCCTGCGTCGTCAACGTCTGCAGCCCGCATTCGCTGGCGATCCCCAATTGATCCAAGATCATTCTTGGCGACGTTTCGTTCGCCTCATCGGGACCGACTCGGCGACCGGCCCTGCGAACGATTTCTTCGGCAACCTGAGTCAGGGTGACACCGAATCGGGCGACACTTTCGATCGTCGCCGCCGTCGTCTGTTGCCACTCGACCCGCCAACGCTCGGTCAAGTTTTCACGGTTTCCCTGCGTCACCGTGTCGACTCGCTGGGCATACGGGATCCCCGCCGCCACCATTCGCCGCAGCACCACCGCGCGGGCCCGATCCTTGGGGCTGCGTAAGACGTCCAAGCGAAGCTCTTTTTCAGTTTCCGATCGCGTCGATTGAAAACGTCCGCGCTGCCGTTGCGGTTTCGCTTTGGCGGCTGCCTCTCGCCCCGGCAACCCCAGTTGCTCAAGCAGTTGATCGATCGAAACGGAAAGTCCGCAGCGTGGTGCGGACGGCGTGACCACTCCTGTCCGGTCCCCGATCAGCACATCACCGGCGGCTGCCGAGACGGCTCGACCACGCCCCATCACGTCGCCGTGGACCAAACAGGTTTGCAAGGATTCAACGAACTCGCCGCGACCGGGAACCGCCAGTCCGCGCAGCCGCGCCAGATCACGCATCATCCGCAGCGTTTCAGCGGCGTCCGGCGTTCCGGCGACATGACCGAACTGACGCAAACGACGACAGACGCCGGTGGCAAGCTCCACGGCGACGTCTTCCATTTCCGCGTTCGATTTCGCTTGCACCATGTGTTGATGCCAGACGGGATCCAAGACGCCGGCCGGATAGCCGCTGCGTTCGTCGAGTTGTTCAAAGGAATACGGGATCAGAGAAACGCCGACCGATGACGTGTCGGATTCGATCGCGGCAAGTTCGGCTTGATCACGGTCGTCGGAGGCGTCAACGACGTCGGGCAGCAAGACCGGCGCGTGAAAGGCGCCGACGATGGCCACCGTTTTCCCATCGCTCTCGCGGATCGCCTGACGCATCGCGGCTTCGCGAAGCA
>NZ_JBFHKV010000618.1:0-5088 GCF_041595215.1 Stieleria sp.
GGCGGTGTGCTGGCCAGCAACGATGACCTCTCACGGGGCAACTACGACGCCGGCGTCGACTTCACGGCGAAAGAAGACGGCCAGGTTGACGTGACGGTGTCCGACATGATCGACGGATACGGCCCGCGGCATTTCTACCAGCTGACGATCCGCGAGCGGCGTCCGGAATGCCAGCTGACCCTCGCCGACAACCATTTTGTGCTGCCGCGTGATAAACCCCTGGAGATCCCCGTCACGGTCACCCGCACCGCGGGCTTCGGCGAAAAAGTCCAAATCACGGCAGTCGGATGTCCGCCGGGCGTGACGGTCGAAAGTGTCATTTCAGAACCCAAGGGCGACACATCGAAATCCGTCAAATTAAAGTTGACCGCCGGTGACGCTGCCGCCGGTCACGCGACGTTCCAAATCACCGGCACGTTCTTGGACGCCGACGGCAATCCGACCGAAGGGAAATCCCAGGCAACCTTCCAGCTGCGTCCCCTGCTCCCGCTGACAGAGTTTTGGTTGACGATCCCACCGGCACCGAACGACAACACCTCGACCGACAACGCTTCGACCCCACCGGCAACGCCATGATTCATCGCCCATCCCGCTCCCAACCGAGTCCGCGTCGCGGTGTCGCGGCGATGCTTGTGTTGGCCATCGCATCGGGCCTGTCGACCGAGGCGTCGGCGGACACCCGCGAGATCGCGGAACTGCCCGAAGACCGCAAGGTCCTCTATAGCCGCGATGTCGCTCCCGTGCTGACCAAAAATTGCGTCGCCTGTCACAATGCCAGCAGCGAAGAAGGCGGCGTCAATTTGGAAACGGTCGAAAAGATGAAGGCATCCGATGTCGAGGATGTCCTGGTCCCCGGCAACGCGCAACAGAGCCGTTTGTTCTTGCTGGCCTCCCATGCCGAAGACCCGGCGATGCCGCCCGACGACAACGACGTCTCGGCCGCGGCACTGAATCCGATCGAACTGGCACTGCTGCGACGCTGGATTGATTCAGGCGCGAACGTCGACCAGGCGAGCGGCACACCGACGCCGCGGCAATGGCAACCGCTGCCGAATAGTCTGCAAACGGTTTATGGATCCGACATGACGTCCGACGGTCGGCTATCGGTCGTCGGATTCGGGAACCAAATCCGCTTGTTCGGATCAAAGTCTTCCGAACCGATCGACTCACTCGAGCGACACGTGGGAGACCAAACCCGACCCGCGCACGACGACTTCGTTCAAGACGTGCGATTCGATTCCGATGGCGGGCGTGTCCTCTCCAGCGGCTATCGAAACGTCAAACTGTGGCAGATGGCTCCGTTTGAACCGACATCGATTCCAAATATCAATCGCGATGAAACCCTGGCCATCGCGATGAACCCCAGCGGTCGTCACGTCGCGGCGTTGTCGCCCAGGGGCGAACTGAGTGTGGCCGCGATCGGCATGAATCGCTGGCGATGGATGAAAGGGTTTGACGTCCCGGCCGAATTCCAATCGGATCAACCTCCGCTCGTCCGCGTCGCCGTCGGCCCGCAAGGCGATTGCGTGTCGATCACATGGGACAAAACCATCCGAGTCGTCCGCATCGACGGCAGAGAACCGGAGACGATGGAAGCCGCCCATCCGATCACGTCCATGGTCTGGCTGGATCGCGATCATCTGGTCATCGGCGATGCGACGGGCAAGGTGAATCGATGGCAACGAGAAAACGATGCGTGGACGAGCAGCGAGTTAGCGGTTTCGGATCAACCGATCGCCTTCCTATGCGCGGCGACACGTGACGACGCGCCGCTGGTCGCGATCGATGGCTCGGGTAAAGTCGCACAGTTCGACGCGGCGAACAACCAATTCGTCGAACTCGGAAAGCTTCCAGCCGCACCCGCTTCGGCTGCTCTTTCCGGACCAAACAATCTGCTCTGGGTGACGACGCAAGCCGGCGCACTGGGGACGTTCAACTTGACGGACAAGACGTTTGTCGAAGTCGCCAAATCGGATCCCCTTGCCGCTGCGCAACACGCGTCGGACCAGTGGGAAACGCAGGTGGGCGAACGATTGATTGCGGCCCACGACGCATCGGTCAAACAGGCCGAATCCAACCTGGACGCGGAAAAGAAGAGTTTGGAAAAAATCGCGGCCGACATCACCGCCAAGTCGACGGCGGTCACTGAGAAACAAAAAAGTGTTGCCGACGCGAAGAAAGCCGCCGAAGCCGCGCAGGCGAAATTGGCTCAGGCCCGTAGCGAAGAAGAATCGGCGACGAAAATGAGAACCGAACTCACCGCAACGGTCAGTCAATTAGATACTTCGATTGCAAAACTGACCGAGCAACTGGAAGCCCTGAAAAAAGAAAAAGCAGACGCCGAACAGAAGCTCGCCGCGGTGCCCGACGCCAAGAAGTTGGCCGACACGACCAAGACGCTCAGCGAAGCGTCCGAAAAAGCCGCCAAAGAACTCGCGACGAAGAACAGCGAACTCGCGGACCAACAAAACGCGTTGCAATTGGCCGAAGAAACGAAAGCGCGCGGCGAACGACGACTGAAAGGACTCGGCGAAGAACATCAACGTCGCCAACAGGCACTCGAAAACATCAAGGCCGAACAGGAAGCGAAACAGGCGAAGGCTGCGGAGTCCAAAACACGCGTGGATCAATCGACGGCAACCGACCAACCCGTTGCCCTGACCGCGTCAGGCACACGGATTCTGACGCGGTCGAAAACATCGGGAACCTGGAGTCTTTGGACCGGCGCCGGCGACTGGCTGGGACCATTACTCGAACTTCCCGCAGGCGGCCAGTTGGTCTCCGCCGGTGACAGCGGTGTGTTGATCCAGGCAGCCGACGGACAGCTCCACGCGCTGCAAGCGTCCGAGCACGTTTGGAAGCACCAGCGAACGATCGGCTCGGCGACCGCGGACAGTCCGTTTGCCGATCGAGTGTTGAGCGTCGACGTCGATCCGTCGGGACAATGGCTGGCCACCGGAGGCGGAGAACCGTCGCGGGCGGGCGAGCTGATGATTTGGAATCTGTCGGACGGCTCCCTGGTCCGCCGCATCGAATCGCCGCACAGCGACACGGTGCTGTGCGTCCGGTTCTCTCCCGATGGCAAGACCTTGGCCAGCGGAGGCGCGGACCGAATGATCAAATTGTGGGACGTCGCGACGGGAACCTTGATCAAGACACTCGAAGGCCATACCCATCACGTCAGCGCGCTCGCCTGGAACGTCAACCAACGTGAACTCGCCAGCGGTTCAGCCGATGAGACCGTCAAGATCTGGAACATCGATTCCGGGAAATCGACGCGGACGATCAGCGGACTGAAATCAGAAATCACGCGATTGGTCTACGTGGGGCGCGACGATCGCATCGGTATCACCTGTGGCGATGGCTACTTCCGAGTCTATCGCACCGATAACGGCGGCCGAGAAACCAATGCGAAACTCCCCGGCGGATACCTCTACGCACTCGGGGCCAACCGCGACGGGACGCAGTTCATCGTCGGCGGCGCCGACGGCGTCGCAACCAGAGTCGACAAGTCCGGAAAGCAGTTGCAAGAACTCGTCGCCGGCGAGTGACGTCATTATCCCGAAGGGATTGCAGCGAGGTGTTAGCGGCAGGGCGCAAGCCCGATACCGCTCAATCGACATTGGTGGGCGCCGCTCGCGCTGGCGCGAACCGGCTGATATCAATTGATGATCAGCCGTTTGGCGCGAGCCTACGGGCGCCGGTGAGTAATCGACATGATGAATGCCCGTACGCTTGCGCGCTCGCGGCTAATCCCACGTGCGATCGGATTAAATCGACAGGCCGCTCGCGCCCTGCCGATAAAAAATGCTTCACGGCGTTACCCGCTGGGGAATCAGAATTGGACGTGGCGATCCGAATACGGTAAACTGATGTTCCCTCCCACTTCGACAACGCGCCGTTGTCCCACCCTGCCGCTGCTCGGCCCATGACAAACGTGTCCACTCACGAACGAATCCATCGATGGCTGCTGCCGTCTTGCATGATGCTCGGGTTGTGTGTCATCCATCCCGCCACGCCCTGTGACGCGGATACGCCACGCGACGACATCAGCTTCGTCAACGATGTGGTGCCGGTGTTGACCAAGGCCGGCTGCAACGCCGGCGTCTGCCATGCGAAAGCCGGCGGCGGACAGAATGGATTCGAATTGTCGCTGCTCGGGTTTGAGCCCTTGGAGGACTACCAGCACTTGGTCCATGAAGGGCGCGGCCGACGTCTATTTCCGCTCGATCCGGCCCGCAGCCTGTTGCTTGCCAAAGCGGCCGGCGAAGTGCCACACGGCGGCGGGGTTCGCATCGAAAAAGGTTCACCGAACTACAACACGTTGCTCCGTTGGATCCAAGCCGGATCGCCGTATCGATCGGACGACGATCCCGAATTGGTTTCGATTCGCGTCGAGCCTCCGGCCGGAACGCTTCAGCCGGGTGAAAGTCTGACGCTGCGATCGATCGCCACGTTTTCCGACGGTTCGACCCGTGACGTCACGGCGACATCGCTGTTTGAATCCAACGACTCGGCCATGGCGACGGTCAGCGAATCAGGTCACGTGACGGCGATGGATTTGCCGGGAAAAGTCTCCGTGATGGTGCGTCACCAAGATCGTGTCGCGGTCTACAACGCGTCGATTCCGCTGGGCCAACCGGTCGACGCACTTCCGACACCGAACAACTTTATCGACGAACTCGTCTTCGCCAATTTAGAACAGCTCGGGATCCCGCCGTCGGATCTGTGTGACGACGCCACGTTCCTGCGCCGCGTCTCGTTGGACATCGGCGGACGCGTGCCGACCGAACGTGAAGCACAAGCGTTCGCGGCGGACGATGCACCGGACAAGCGTGCCAAGGCAGTCGATCGCTTGTTACGAAGCCCCGACTACGCCGATTACTTTGCCAACAAGTGGACGGCGCTGCTGAAGAACCGTCGTGACGATGCCAGCGACATCACGTCCAATTTTGCGTTCCACGCCTGGGTCCGCGACAACCTGCTGGCCGGAACCCCGTACGATCAATTGGTCCGCGAATTACTGGCCGCCACCGGCACCGTGATCGCCAATCCTCCGGTCGCCTGGTACAAGCGTGTCAAGGAACC
>NZ_JBFHKV010000619.1:0-5072 GCF_041595215.1 Stieleria sp.
CACCGGGAGAGCACGCTAAATGAGTATCGGAATCGGAATCGTCGGCTGCGGCATGATCGCAAATTTCCACGCACGGGCCATCGCCGATGCCGAAGGTGCCCACCTGGTCGGTGCCTGCAGCCGCCGCAAGGAGGAGTACGAGCCGTTTGCCGCCGAGCACAACTGCCGCGGATTCGCCTCGCTGGAGGAAATGCTGGCCGACCCGGAGGTCCAAGCCGTGTCGATTTGCACGCCGAGCGGGTTGCACTTGGATCCCGCCGTCGCCGCCGCGAAAGCCGGCAAGCACGTGATCGTCGAAAAACCCCTTGAGATCACGACCGAGCGTTGCGATCAAATCATCCAGGCCTGTGAGGAAGCCGGCGTCCAACTGAACGTGGCCTTCCAAAGTCGATTCCACGAGTCGAGTCGGTTGATGAAGGAAGCCGTCGATTCGGGACGCTTCGGGAAAGTCACGATGGGAGACGCCTACGTCAAGTGGTACCGCAGCCAAGCGTACTATGACAGCGGCGAATGGCGTGGGACCTGGAAACTGGACGGCGGCGGGGCGTTGATGAATCAGGCGATTCACAGCGTCGATTTGCTGCTGTGGCTGATGGGGCCGGTCAAACGCATCAGCGCCATGACGTCGACCCTGACCCACGAACGCATCGAAGTCGAAGACGTCGCCGTCGCCACGCTGCAATTCGAAAGCGGCGCGCTGGGGGTCATCGAAGCCACGACGACGGCCTACCCGGGAGCCCTCAAACGCATCGAAATCAGCGGCAGCGAAGGCAGCGCGATCCTGGAAGAAGAAGACATCAAGGCATGGGAGTTTGCCAACGAAACCCCGACCGACGAAAAAATTCGCGCCGAAATGGTCGGCAAGACCGATACCGGCGGCGGTGCGTCCGACCCGTCCGCGATCAGCCACGACGGCCACACGAAGATCTTTGAAGAATCCATCAAAGCCATCAACGAAGGCCGCCCGTCGCTGATCAATGGCCACGAAGGCCGACGCAGCGTCGAAGTGATTTGTGCGATCTACGAAAGTGCCAAGACCGGCAAGATCGTCACGCTCGGCTGAGCCTCCAGCGGCTGACGAGTAGCCGTCAAATCCCCGGCGGGATCGCAGCGAGTCGCGAGCATCGCCTTTTGTACCAAACGGAGTGTTGTTGTTAGCGGTAGGGCGCGAGCCCTCCGGTCCTTCCAGGTGTTGTCAACGCTGACACCGGACGGCTCGCGCCGTTCCGCTATCACCTTCTGTGCCGATGTAGCTGGTATGAACCCGGACCTACCCACCGGGCGCGTCCCCGTCCGATAACCGTTGTGGATCGCTCAGCGAGTGTCCCAAAACCGCCGCGCCGCTCGAATGAAGGGCACGTAGCTGGCCAATTGATCCGGCGGCAATCGCGTCAACCGCTGTTCGTATTCGGACAACCATTCTCGAAAGAACTGAACGCTTTCCGGACTGACCCGCCGCCGGCCGTCAAACTCGATCCACCACGGGGCACTGATCGCCGCGCGGTAATGTTCACCGTGCAACGTCATCACACGGAGGATCACCCAGCCGCTTTCGGTAGCCATGATCGGTGGGATCTCGCCGCCGGCTTTGGCAAATTCGTCCAAGCGTGCACTGTAATGCACTCGGTTGTTGTGAATCACTTCCAAGTATTCGACCGGGTCACGCACCGCCAGGTTCAATTCCGGTTGGATCCGCAACACCTCACCGCTGCGGCCTCGAAACACATGGCCGGGCAACTTGCCGCCGACCAGCGGACGCATCAGCGGTCCATTGGTCGCCACGCTGGTGCCGGCCCAGGCGGCGTCCCACCAGGCCTGTTCGGTCTGTGGCGCGGTCGGTGATTCCATGCCGTCACCGCCCTGGGACGGTTTGGCAGTGACGTACAAGCGGTTGTATCCGATCGGTGTTTTCGCCGACCGATCGCCGCCGCCGGCCAAGGGGACCAATTCAATTCCGGCTTCGAGTGCGTGTCGATAGATCCGCTCGGCGTAGCGGCCGACTTGGGTCGGCTCGGCAAGCGAGAACGACGATGGGGTTCGGCCTTCGCGAACCGACACGACGCGGCGGTCCAGTCGCAGCCAATCCCCCAGCACGAACATGCCGTCGACTTTTCCGCTGGCCAACCACACCGGCAGCTCCCAGGCGAACGGGTTTTCGATACCGATTTTGACATCGGCAGCGTGTTCGTTTCCCGTGACGGCGACCAGTTGGGCCAGCGAATGCTCGGTCGGCTCGAGCGTCGAGGTGTGCTGGGAATCGAAACCGAAATAGACCAACCCGCGGTCCGCCGTCAGGTCGGTGCGAATCCAAGTCGGTTGGTGTTCGATCGGATCGTCTGAATCCCGGCGCGGAATCGGTTTGGCCGGGCGTTTGCCCAGCACCGCGGCGATGTGCAGATCCTCCGACGCCATCCTCAGCGGCACGCTTTCGGACGAGGGAACGACACAGCAATCGCCGGCCAGCCATCCCTCGGCCGCCATGTCGACCATCCTCGGCAGCGCAACCGTTTTTTCATCCAGGCTCGTTTTTTCTAGCTCGAAGGTGCCGTTGATCACCCGGTATTCGGGGCCGCGGACGATGCGAAATCGATACGGCCCGTCGGGCAATTCCAAGACGACGCTGCGATCGACGACGACACCGATCCCCGCCGAGACGGTTTGACGGACGGGCATCTGCTTTTCCTGTGGCCCTGACGGATTGGCACCGCGAAAAAACTCGACGCGCGAAATGACCGGATCGCCTGTCGATTCGTCTTCCAACTTCAGCGTCAATGAACCGCCTGCGGCCAG
This sequence comes from Stieleria sp., assembly GCF_041595215.1. NCBI lineage: Bacteria > Pseudomonadati > Planctomycetota > Planctomycetia > Pirellulales > Pirellulaceae > Stieleria > Stieleria sp. Next base: position 2,791 of record NZ_JBFHKV010000619.1, read on the forward strand.
ACAGGGACTGGCCGACATCAACAGAACGCCTACAGTAAACGCCCAACGGGCGGATCTTTGCCGTAATTTCATCCGAGATTCGTTCCGATACGATTGCGGCGCAAGCTTTGCTACCTCTGGCCAGGTGGCGCGGACCGTGCCAAGTTTGTCGCAACCCAGTATAAACCCGACCCCATCTGACTGACCGTTAGAGAACATTTTTGCCGTGGCTGAAGACCTTTACCAAACACTCGGCGTCGCCCGAAACGCTTCGAAAGACGAAATCAAGAAAGCGCATCGCAAGCTGGCGCTCAAGTTTCACCCTGACAAAAATCCGGGAAAGGATGCGCAGGAAAAATTTAAACGCATCCAGGAAGCATACGACGTTTTAAGCGACGACGAAAAGCGGGCGGCGTACGACCGCTACGGCAAGGATTTTGAAAAGATCCGCGGGGGCGGCTACCAGGGAGGGGCGCCGGGCGGATTCGACGGGCTGGATCTGGAACAGATCTTCGGCGGCGGCGGTGGTGCCGGTGGCCAACCCGGGGGATTTAATTTTGAAGGCGGATTCGGCGACTTTTTCGAGCAAATCCTCGGCGGCGGCGGACGCGCCCCCGGGGGACGGCCCGGCGGCGGACGCACGCGGACGGCCCAGGCCCGCGCGCCACAGAAGGGCGGAAACATCCGTCACGAACTGGAGCTTCCGCTCGAACTGGCCGTTCGCGGCGGGGAGACGGAGTTTTATGTCGGCGACGAAAAGCTGGCCGTCACGATTCCGCCCGGTGTGGCCGAAGGCGCGAAGATGCGACTCCGCCAACAGGGCGCCCCCTCGCCCAACGGTGGCGAGCGCGGCGATTTGATCTTGGTGATCAAAACCTCGCCCCATCCACACTATCGACGACGCGGTCAGAACCTGGAATTGACGCTGCCGATCTCGATCAGCGAAGCGGGGTTGGGGACCAGCGTCGACGTGCCCACCCCGTCGGGCGTCGTCACGTTGAACATTCCCGCGGGCAGCAGCGGCGGTCGCAAGCTGCGACTCAAGGGTCAGGGGATTCCCTCCAAATCGGGACCCAGCGGCGATCTGATCGTCCAACTGCAAATCAAGCTTCCCGAATCGATCGACGAGGAATCAAAAGAGCTGCTGCGTCAGTTCGCAGCCAAGAACCCCCAGTCGCTGCGTGATGACTTGGCCTTTTGACGGTCAATCATGAAACCCAATGCCTTCCCCAAGTCGAAACGCGTCGTCAGCGGTCGCTCGTTCACCCTGGCCCTTCGCAAGGGCGGCTGCGCGGCTGACGGCTGTTTGGTGGTGTTCGCGTTTCCCCGCGATCCCGGTGATGATCGTTCCTCTCAGCAGCGTCGTCTGGGCGTGACGATTCCCAAGAAAACGGGCAATGCCGTCGTCCGCAATCGCTGGAAACGCTGGATCCGCGAATCGTTTCGCACCCAGCAAGCCGCGTTTCCGGTCGGATTTGATTTCGTCGTCCGCCCCAAAAAAGACGCCGTCGCCAGTTGGAGTACGATTCAGCGGTCCTTGCCAAAACTGGCGCACAAGGCGGTCCGTCGGCTGAACGGCCGGTCGATTCAATCCCGCACGCGTTAGCAAGGGGGCACACGGCGCCCCTCACTTACGCATCGCACCTGGCGTGATCCCGTTGAATTGAGAAGTTCGACTCAATCGACAGGCCGTGCAACCTGCGGAGCGATGCAGTCACCATTGAGCCCACCGATGGCTGTTGGGTCGTCCGTCTTGGTCTAGCTGTAACGGCGATCGGGCTCGGCTCGACCCGCTACCGGGATTCGACTCCCTCTTTCGCCGCGTTCAACTTTGACGGGTTGTATAGTTGAACGATTTCCCCTCTCGGTGGGATGTCACAATTGAACAGACAGGTGTGCAAACGTCGTTACTATCCAGCCCTTTTGAATCCCATGGTGAAGTGCCCCCGCTGTCAGAACCGGCCGAACGAATGCTTTCCGTCTCGCTGGTACAAGCAGGTGCCATTCTTGCTGACCCTGCGGATTCGCTGGCGCTGCATGCGCTGTGGTGCTAGATTTGCCGCCTGGATTTGGAGCGAGGATCCACCGAACACTCCCTACCTGCGGCCAGATTCATCGTCGGATTCATCGGCCGATCAGGATGCCGACGACTCGACCGGGGCGGAGCGGACCGTCGACTCGGCGACGCTGCAATAATCCGGTCGTGACGCGGCCGTTTGATGGCGAAAGGCTTTGACGATTTCATTGTCGCGAACCAGGAATGCCCCCGGCATCTGAAAACCGTCTCCACCCAGTTTGCCGAC
>NZ_JBFHKV010000620.1:0-5070 GCF_041595215.1 Stieleria sp.
AAAAATTCGCACTCCGCACGTTTTTTTCGCCGCGTTAGAATACTCATCCTGCTGGAATTTCTCGTCTTTGCAGGGAAATGACCGTTCGGTCTATCTTCAAAGCCAGAGTTCCATCGGAGGACAAGTGTCTAATCTGTTTCGCCGCGTTTCTCGTCTATTGTCAGGTCAGGCAAATTCGAATCGGGACCGGGCTTCATTCAAACGGCGTCGGATCAGGCTATTGGAGTCACTGGAACAACGGGTCGTACTGGCGACGTTGGCTTGGTACCCACTTGATGAAGTCTCAGGCACGGTGGCGACGGATTCGTCAGGGAACGGTCACCACGGCACAGTCACCGGTGGTGCATGGACCAGCGGTCAGCTCGACGGAGCGATCGAGTTCAATGCCGACGGCAACATTTCCGTGCCCTCCGCCGCGCTGGCTACCGTCGACCAAGAGATAACTATCGCACTTTGGACTTACGGTGGGGACACACAACCGGTCAGCGACAGCATCTTGTACGGAGTCAATGCCGTAGGAGATCGAGTCTTCAATGTTCATCTGCCATTTACCAACGGCAGGGTCTACTGGGACGCAGGACAGGGCGCCGGATACGACAGGATCAACAAGGTTGCCGATCCGCTCGTTCATCGAGACTCCTGGCACCATTGGGCGTTTACCAAGAACGCGGCCACAGGCCGCATGAACATCTACCTTGATGGAGCACTGTGGCATAGCGGCACGGGCAAAACCAAGAGCATGGCCAGCGTCACCTCTTTTACGCTGGGTGCACAGACCAATGGTTCAGAAAGTTATGACGGTCTGTTGGATGACGTGCGCATTTATGACAATGAACTGACGTCCGCCGAAGTGTTGGATCTGTTCACGAGTACCACGTCCCCGAATACCGAAGAAGTGTTGACGACCAATCGTCCGCTGGCGGTCAATGATGGCGGCACGGTAATCATCACAAAGGCAAACTTGGAAGCGACCGATGCTGAGCAGTCTCCGTCCGAGCTGACGTACACGGTGACTAGCCTGCCCGCCAATGGAACGATGTATCGCTCAGGCACGGCGCTTGTTCAATACGACACCTTTACACAAGACGATCTCGATAACAACCGCGTGACGTACGGCCACAACAGCGGCCAAAGTACCACGGACAGTTTCACCTTTGTGGTCAACGATGGTTTTGGCACTGCGACCAGTGGTACGTTTCGTCTCGCCGTCGCCACCGTGGCGAACAGTCTGGCGGAATTGCGTGCTCTGGGTACGTCGGTCAACAACCGCTTGGTTGTGCTCAGTGTCACCGGAGGCGACCCGCACCCTGTGACCGGCGTCGTGACGCCCGGCGAGTATTGGATCAATGGGGACCATTACGCCGATCCCACCAATTCGGCTCCAGTTTTTATGGAACTCAGTGGAACCGGCAATACCTATGACTTGGCGGGTACGACGATCAAGCTCGACACTCGCAAGCTAGACGGATTCGGGCGCGCTCTTGGTCACGACAGTGGTGTCGACGTTGTGCGAGTTTCCGGATCCGGCAACGTCGTCAAAAACCTTACGGTGATCGGTGAGGACATTGCGCTCGACACCGACCCCAATGCGCAACGCTATGCGGATTGGGCGACGCAATACATTGAATTGAGTGGCGACGACAACACGATCGACGGGGTCACCGTCGTGACTCGGGGATCCAGAACGGATACCTATGGACTCGGCGACGCCTTTGGCAAGGGTTCGTCCGGAGGTGTGCAGCCATTCATCGGCCATCGCAAAGCAAGCGCATTTCGAGTTGGCGAAGCAACCAATGCGGTGATCAACAACATGCACTTGGACGTGAACACGTTCGGCCACGGATTCTTTGTGCAGCTATCGACGAACACAACGTTGACCAATAGCACCATCACCGGCGAACTGTTTTCATCACAAGGTGTCCTTGATCGACCCGAGTACCAAGAGTACGGGCACACGTTTTGGGGCAGGCCGATTCCGGAAGACATTCTTATCTCAGGTAACGAAGGCGGCGTTCGGATGTACACCGGCGCGTCCGGTTTGACGGTCGACAATGTGGTGGTCACCAACATGCGGACTGGGTTTGCCGTGACGCTCGGTTCGGGGACGATCACGCTGAACAATGTCGAAGCTTATGGAACAGAAAACGCATTTAACTTCAAGTCGAACACCACCATCACGAACGCCAAGGGGAACGTCGTCAACGGGCCGTTGATCGTTGTTGATAAAGACAATTCGGCCAACTCATCGATCGATGTCGAACTGGTAGGCGCGGCGCCCATCAATCACGGCTCGGCGATCGCTTACGTCAGCGGGAACAACGTGGACGTCAATATCACCAGCAACCTGCCGGCGTCGTACTTCGGCGACGCACACGTGTTTCGTGCGTCGCAGTTCTACGCGGATAACTGGCGCGAGGATCCGAGCGTCGTCGACCTGGATCTGGCGGGCTACGATCATGTGAACTCGGTCATCACCAACAACACGAACATGACGCTGGTGCTCGGCGAGCAAGCAACGGGCAACACCGGCAGCTCTCTTGGTCCGGTTATCACCAACGGACGGGAAAACTACTACGATGGGATTTCGCTGGTTCCGACCGGCACGCGGACGATTGTTCAGCACGTTGCAGGCTTGGGCAACAACGGAACGGCTACCGATGGTTCGCTGGAGACCAACGCGTCGATTGTCGCTGATGGCGGAACGCTGGAGCTACAGTCAGAGATCCGGATCACGAACGAGAAACTGACGATCACTGGTGATGGAGTTGACGGAAAAGGGGCACTCTACACGGTGGGGGCGGTTGGCAGTGGGACTCGCTTCGGATCTTCCAACAACGGCGACGAAAGCACGATCTTTCTAGACGGTGATGCGTCGATTGGCGTGGGTGTCGCCGGTAACCAATTGCTGGTCGGACGGATCCAGGGGGCCGGAGACCTCACCAAACTCGGTGCGGGCGAATTGGTCATGAGCAAGTCCAGCAACTACGACGGAAATCTGGTCGTCGCCGAAGGTCACATCACGGGGCGATCCGGCATCGTCCGAAATGACCTTGCGGTCGCGGCGGGAGCCTCCATTTCGGCCATCAGCAACAGCGCTTTTAATACCCCAGGGGACGTCAATCTTGACGGCGTGCTGGATCTCAATGCCCGTTCCAGCACCTTCATCAGCAACCTGAGCGGCACGATCGGCGCGCTCAACGGCAGCGGCAGCATCACGTCCTCCAACAGCACAGTCGGTTCCGGCGGAGCACTGACCTTCTCCAGCGACACCGACGGATTCTTCGCCGGCACGATCGACGGCGAGGTCAGCCTGGTCAAGTCCGGCGCGGGGACACAGGCACTGGCCGGAACCATGACCCACACGCGTACGACGACCATCGATGGCGGAGTCTTGCAAGTTGACGGAACCCACACCGGCGGCCTTGACTACTCCGTCAATGCCAATGGCACTCTTGGCGGCAACGGATCCATCGGCTCGTCGGTCACCGTGAACGCAGCGGGGCATCTTGCACCTGGCGCGAGCGCCGGAAGCCTTTCCGTAAACGCGGTGACGTTGTCATCAGGCGCGTTCTTCGATGTGGAGCTTGCAGGGGCGACTGCAGGATCAGAATACGACCAATTGATCGCAAACTCAGCGACACTTGGCGGGACGCTGACTGTTTCATTGCTGCCGTCCGGTGAGACAATTTATTTCCCTTCGGCGACGGAAACGTTTACTGTTCTTGTTTCCGCCACAAGTTTGTCGGGAACCTTTGAAAACGTGGCCAGTGGCCAGCGGCTTGAGACGATTGGCGGCGAAGGAACATTTCTCGTCACGTACAGTGGGACGAGCAACACTGTATTGCTTTCCGACTTTGATCGGCTTCCCTACGACTTTGGCGACGCACCCGCATCCTACGGAACGTTGGCCACTCACTCTGGTGCCCGGCATGGTGGCACAGGACCACGCTTGGGTGCTCTGCGTGACTTGGAATTGGACGGACAGCCAAGCGGGTTGGCAACTGGCGATGGCGATGACGAAGACGGTGTGTTGTTCGGCAGCATTGGAATCGGTAACCCGATGGCCGGTGTAAACATCGACCTTCAAAACGCCAGTCACGCGAAAGTGGATGCCTGGATCGATTTCGATGGAGACGGGATTTGGCAGGCAGATGAAAAGATCCTTGACGACAGGGCCGTGATTGCCGGACTACAAACACTCAACTATTCGTTGCCGTCAACTGCTCCGATGGGTCAAGCCATCGCTCGCGTACGGCTCAGTTCCGCCGGTGGACTACAGCCAACGGGTGCTGCCGCCGATGGCGAAGTCGAAGACTACGTGGTTACCATCGGCCAGGCCATCTCGCCTGAGGTGGAAAGTGTTGTGGTCAATCGAGGCCAATCGCAGCGTTCACGCGTCACCGAAGTGTCCGTCAGTTTCAACACGGAAGTCGTCGCATCAGTTGGAGCGTTTTCCGTTCGCAATCGCGAAACCAATCAGGAAGTCAATCTCGCGCTCAACTCGGAAGTCGAAAACGGAAAAACGGTTGCCACACTCACCTTCCTTTCGGGGCCAGGGGTTGTCGACGCGGCGAACGGTCGGCACTCACTTGATACAGGCAACTACGAACTGTTGATTACCGGATCGATGATCAGCGCCGGTGGCACGGCAATGAGCGGTGACTACACGTACGGTGACCAAGCGACGGACCTGTTTTTTCAACTTTTTGGTGACAGCGATGGAGACCGCGACGTGGACGGTCAAGACTACGGTCGATTCGGCTTGGCATTCTTGGCGGCCTTTTCAGATCCGAAATTCAACGAATCATTCGACTACGATCAAGACAACGACGTCGATGGGCAAGACTATGGGCGATTTGGACGGAGTTTCCTAAAACAACTCAGCTTCGGCCAATAGAACATCCCAGCCCGCTCTGGCAATTCGTGGGATGGGCAGCCCTCCGGCTCAGCGTTGGGGCGATCAGGGCGGAGCCCTGTACGCAGACGCGCCTCAACGAAAGCGGCCGGTGGGAATCGGTCCTACTTAACTTGCATGTCGATGCGAATGACAGGCAGGGTGCCATCATTGCC
>NZ_JBFHKV010000621.1:0-5063 GCF_041595215.1 Stieleria sp.
AAACCGCGGACAAGGCGCGGTGGACGGATCGCCGGCCATCGCGGCGTCTTGGACCTCCGTCAGCCACGCCACTCCCGACCTGCCGCGGCTTGCGCAATACCCCGCTTGGAATATCTTGAAACGATCCGAGTGCGTCGCGAGATTCACCGTCCCGATCAAGTGATCGAATCGGAATCCCCGGCCGGACCCGCCGATCGGGCAAAGCCTTCGATCACCGCTTCGGCTTCGTCGACGATCCGCCGGATCACGGTTGCCGCCGAGTCGATCGCGGTGACTTGTCCGGCGACCTGGCCGCCGAACATCGCCAGTTTTTCCAGTTCCCCGGTCATGGATTTCAACGGCGAATCCGTGCTCATCAAGTACACCGGACGGCCTTCTTCTTCGGCGACCTGTTCTCGCGGCATCTCGTCGGCGTGGTGTCCGAAGGGCTGCCGTTCGTACGGTTCGGTGCTCTGACTCTTGATCACACGGACGGCAGAGTGGGGCGGCCAGTTGATCGCAAACGCATCGGTGTGCAGCGTGTCGTCGGCGTCGGCCCGGACGATCTGACGTTTGTGGACGTCGTGGGCGAATGACTCGTGCGTGGCTAGCAACACCGTGCCACAGTGAATCCCCTGCGCGCCCATGGCCAACGCGGCGACCAGGCTGCGTCCACTGCCAAAACCGCCCGATCCGACAACCGGAATCGAGACCGCGTCGACGATCTGCGGCAGCAACACCAGCGACGTGACCGTTCCATGAACGTGCCCGCCGGCTTCCACTCCCTGTGCAACAATCACATCGGCTCCCGCCGCTTCCGCTTTGATCGCCTGGTCGACATCGCCGACCTGATACACGACCCGGCACCCGGCTTGCTTGGCGCGGTTGATCGCGTCCGGGACGACATCCCAGAAATAAACCATCGTGTGCACACCGGCACGCAAGCACGCATCGAGTTCGACACGAAACAGTTCGGGGTCGGTCGCCGCGGGGATGAGATTGACACCGAACGGCTTGTCGGTCAGTGATCGAACTTCGTTGATCTGTTGCGTGATCCGCTGCGGCGATTCGCGAACCATGCCCAGACAACCGAACGCGCCGGCATTGGAAACCGCGGCCACCAATTCCGCACGCGCCACGCCTCCCATGCCCGCCTGCAAGATCGGGTAGCGGCATTCCAGCACATCACAAAGCGGCGTCAGAAGCGAACCGGTGGATCCCAATGGATTGTCCTCGAACTCGTGTGACTGGAAACGGAATCCGCCTGCGCGAAGGGGCGGGGCGCCGGCGAAGGGATTGCAGGGCGATAGCTTAATGCCACTTACTTTGGCGACAAACGGGCGACTTTTGTTAGCGGCAGGGCGCGAGCCCTCCGGTCTTTCAAGGTCAAACCGGACGGCTCGCGCCGTTCCGCTACCTCCCTCAGTGCCAAAGTCAGTGGCATTGAGCGATAGCTGCAAGGACGGCGGCGTCGGCAATCACCTTGACGCGCAGTCCTATCCTATATGTTAATGTGTATATTCTCAGCCCGCTGACACAAGCTCAGAACGCCCGATCACCTGAAGAAGTTTCCATGCAGAGTCGTTTCATCCGATGGTCCAGGACGTTTGCGAAGTGGCTGGCCGTGTTGGTCGTCGTGGCGGGGGCGATTTACTGGCTGCGGTTTCGGCCGGTTCCGGTCCAAAGGGTTCCGGTTCGCAGCGGTCTCATCGTTTCGGAAATCATCGGGACCGGGACACTCGAAGCCCGCGTGTCGACAACGATCAGCCCCAAGATATCCGGCCGCATCACGGTGGTGTCGGCCGACCAGGGGGACGCGGTTGCCGAGGGCGATTTACTGGTCGAGCTGGACGCGGCCGAATTGCAGCAGCAAGTCGAAATCGCCGAAGCCAACGTGGCCGCCGCCCAAGCAGCCATCGTGCGACTGAGTGCGGACAAGGAACGGGCGACGGTGGTGCTGGACCAAACGCAACGGACCAGTCGACGGCTGGAGAGTTTGTTGGAACGATCGGCCACGTCGCAGGAGGAGTTTGAACGTGCCACCGAAGCGATGTCGGTTGCGGTCGCCGATGTGGCCCGCGCCGAAGCGGCGATCACCGAAGGACAAAAGGTTTTGTTGGCGGCGGAAAAGACGCTTCAATACCATCAGGCGCGGTTGCGGGACACGCGGATTCTCGCCCCCTTCAGCGGTCTGATTACGGCGCGACATCGCGAATCCGGTGACGTGGTGGTGCCCGGCAGCGGCATTTTGACATTGATTTCCACCGACGTGCTCTGGATCAGCGCCTGGGTCGATGAAACGGAGATGTCGAGAGTCGCCAAAGACCAACCCGCCCGCATCGTGTTCCGTTCCCAACCCGAGCAATCGTATCCGGGGACCGTGGTTCGATTGGCCAACGAATCCGATCGAGAAACGCGTGAGTTTGTGGTCGACGTGCAAGCCAACGCGTTGCCGAATCAGTGGGCCGTTGGGCAGCGCGCCGAAGTGTATTTGGAAACCGGCAGAAAGTCCGATGCGATTCAAATTGATGCCGCTTCGTTAGTGCGTACAGACGACGGTCACGCCGTGTTCGTCAACGACGCCGGAGTGGCGCGGCTGCGACCGGTGACGCTCGGATTGCGCGGACGTGATAGCGTCGAAGTCATCTTGGGGCTTTCCGCAACGGACCAGGTGGTCATGCCGCGTCACGGCAGCGCGGCATTGGTCGACGGACGTCACGTGAGCGTGGACGAATCATGAACCTGGCCTTGAAGGACATCCGCTACAGCTTTGGACGATTTGCGTTGACCACCCTCGGCGTGGGCATGTTGCTGATGGTGGTGATGGGGATGGGAGGGATCTACCGTGGCGTCATCGAAGACGCGACGTTGTTGATCGATCGCGTCGATGCCGATTTGTGGATCGTCCAACGCGACACCCGTGGCCCGCTCGCCGAAGTTTCGCGGGTGCCGCCCAGTCTGGTGCATCGTGCGACGGCGGTGCCCGGCGTCGCTTCGGCCCGCGAGTTTGTCTACCACACCATTCAACGAGAACGTAACGGTAAACCCCTGCGGATCGCGGTGATGGGATTGAGTTGGCCGACCGACAAGGGGGAATGGATCGCGCTGACCGGCGGCCGAGCGCTGCGTCAAAACCACTTTGAAATGATCGCCAACGAGTCGCTGGGGCTGCCGGTCGGACATCGCATCCAACTGGGGCAGGAAACCTACACGGTCGTCGGCACGACCAATAACATGATCGGCAGCAGCGGCGACGGCATGGCGTTCGTCACCGTCCGCGATGCCCAGGCGATTCAATTTGACGTGCCCGGCGAAGCGGTCCGTCTGGAACGGGCCGCCCGGGAAGCCCGCGGTCGCCGCTTTGATCTGGTCGCACAACAACCGATGTTGCTGGCCAACGCGCAACGCCCGGGAAGCGAATTGCCCGCCGTCGCCCGTCCCGGGCTGAGTGCCGTGATGGTTTCGCTCAAGCCCGACGCGGACGCCGACGTCGTCGCCGACATCATCGGCGGCTGGGGCGACGTCTCGGTGTACACCTCCGATGGGCAACGCGAGTTGTTGCTCAAGGGGACGGTCGAAAAGATCAAACGCCAAATCGGACTGTTCCGTGTGCTGTTGACCGTCATCGCAGCCATCATCATGGCGCTGATCCTGTACACGATGACGCTGGACAAGATCCATTCGATCGCGCTGTTGAAATTAATCGGTGCCCCCAACACCGTGATTTTGGGTTTGATTCTGCAGCAAGCGTTGTTGTTGGGCGCGTTCGGGTTTGCGATCGCCTACCTGGTCGGGCAAAAGGTGTTTCCGATGTTTCCCCGACGCGTCCTGGTGACACAACCCGACTTGATACAGCTTGCCGCTATCGTGCTGGGAATCTCGATCTTGTCCAGCGTGCTGGGGATTTGGAAAGCGCTGCGGATCTCGCCCAACGAGGCCCTGTCATGAGCGATGCCGGGGAAACGTTGGCCATCGAAACCGACCGGCTGACCAAGATCTACGGCAGCGGCAATACCGAAGTCGTCGCAATGCGCGACGTTTCGATGCAGGTGCATCGCGGCGAAGTGGTGGCGTTGTTGGGGCCGAGTGGTTCTGGCAAGTCGACGTTTCTGACCGCCGTCGGCCTGATCAACCCGCCGACCTCGGGACGCGTGTTGATCGGCGGCAAGTTGGTGGTCGAGGGCGACGTCCCGCACACCAATCTGCGATCGTTTCGCCGCCGACACCTCGGATTTGTGTTTCAAAAATCGAACTTGATCCCGTTTTTGTCCGCCCGCGAAAATGTGCAGATCGCGATGCAGCTCAACGGCGACACGCCCAAATCGGCCCGCACCCGCGCGCAGGAGTTGCTCGACTATCTCGGCGTCGGCGATCGGGGCGAGAACTTGCCGTCGATGCTTTCCGGCGGCCAACAACAGCGTGTCGCCGTGGCCCGCGCGCTGGCAAACCACCCCAGCGTGATTCTGGCCGACGAGCCCACCGCGGCGCTGGACAGCCACCGCGGCCGACAAGTGATGGAACTGTTCGCCAAGGTCGCCCACGAACAGCAAGCCGCCGTCATCGTCGTCACCCACGACCATCGATCCCTGGACGTCTTCGACACCCGGTATGAAATGGAAGACGGCTTGATGCGGTTGGCTGAGTCCTGAAACATCTCAACCCAGACGTCCCCATCTTTTGACCAACCCACCTTTTGACCGACCCATTTTTTGACCAACCCATTTTTTGACCAGTCCATTTTTTGACCAGTCCATTTTTTGACCAGTCCATTTTCGGCGACTCGATCGACGCAACCTTCGCATCCGCGGAACGAGTAAACTGCTGGATCACTCGAATCACGACAAGGAGTTGCCATGAGTTTGATTTCGCTTTCTCGTCGCCGCTGGATGCAATCAGCGGGTGCTTCGGCGGTCATTGCTGCAACCGGTTCAATGCGCCGCCGAACCTTCGCCGCAGACCCGTCGCCGAACGTCCACGAGATCGGTTCGCGACGCGAGCTGTTCGTCGACGAAGCCTTGATCGAAACGCGCGACGATGTCGACTTGGTGATGCATCGGCCGCGTGACGAAGGTCAGGTGCTGGCG
>NZ_JBFHKV010000622.1:0-5062 GCF_041595215.1 Stieleria sp.
AAATCGAGACGTTCATCACTGATTGCGACGCGGATGGACGTCACCACCAACGCCAAACACAGCGCAAATATCGAAGCGATCAAGACCCAGACCATGGTGGCACCTTCGTGGGATTCTTTGTTCACGGACGCGAACGGTTATGGGTGCATTTTTCATGCCAATTTCGATGTTGCAGTGGGGTGATGGAGCCGGTGCTCGCCGACGTTATTTCTGGAGCGAGTTTCTGCTGCGGCCGACGATCGGCCCGGTCATCGATGTGACGGCCGACTTCCCCCCTCTGACATCTGGATTGACGATCGGGGAGAATGTCCCGCCGGTTCCCATTCGCTCCGTGAACTCACCCGATCGATGTCTGACCAAGACCTGCCCTACGATTCGTTCCTGTTGGTTTCCTTCGGTGGCCCGGAAGGCCCCGAGGACGTGATGCCGTTCTTGGAGAATGTGTTGCGGGGGAAAAACGTGCCGCGCGAGCGGATGCTGGAGGTTGCCGAGCACTACAAGAGTTTTGGCGGCGTCAGCCCGATCAACGAACAGAACCGCCAGCTGCTGGCCGCGATCAAGACCGAGTTTGAATCCAACGGAATTGATTTGCCGGTTTACTGGGGCAATCGGAATTGGCATCCGCTGTTCCCCGACACCTTGCGGCAGATGAAGGAAGACGGGTGCAAACGGGCGATTGCGTTTTTCACCAGCATGTTCAGTTGCTACAGCGGTTGCCGTCAGTACCGCGAAAACATCATCGCCGCGCAAGAGGAGGTCGGCGAAGGAGCCCCGTTGGTCGAAAAAGTACGGATGGGGTTCAATCATCCGGACTTCATCGAAACGATGGCGAGCAGTGTCCGCCGATCGCTGGCCGAGCTTGAAACCGAGCCGGGGGCGGCGACGGTGTTGTTCACCGCCCACAGCATCCCGATGGGGATGGCGGACAACTGCGACTACGTCAAGCAACTGAGTGAAGCCTCGCGATTGGTCGCCGAGGCGGTTGGGGTCGAGACGTGGCGGTTGGTCTACCAGAGCCGCAGCGGCCCGCCGCAGCAGCCCTGGCTGGAGCCGGATGTGTGCGACACGATCGCCGAGATGGATGATGCGGAGAAACTGCAGCAGTTGGTGATCGTCCCGATCGGCTTTGTCAGCGATCACATGGAAGTGTTGTACGATCTGGACGACGAAGCGGCGACGCTGTGCCGAGAACGTGGCATCAAGATGGGCCGTGCCGCAACACCGGGCATCAGTGCTGGTTTTGTCAGCATGATTCGCAAACTGGTGGAAGAGCGCATCGGGCTTCGCCAGCAGAAGGATGCGGCCGGAACGTTGGGTCCGTGGCACGATGTCTGCCCGTCCGATTGCTGCCTCTACACGCCACGGCGGCCCCCGTCGCGGGCCAGTTAGTGCACTGGCAACTTTTAGGATTTGGGGTGCCGCGGAAATAATGCCCACGGATGGCAGCGCGACCCCACGGATGACAGGCAACGCTGTGAAGCATCTTTTAGCGGTAGGGCGCGAGCCCTCCGGTGCTTCGGGAACGATGAGGGACCGGAGGGCTTGCGCCCTGCCGCTAACACTTCGTCAAACGCAGGGAATAAATGCTTCACAGCGTTGGATGACAGGGTGCAAAAAATCCGTGGGTTCACGCTGCCATCCGTGGGCGCAAATACCGTTTCAGAGACGCTCTTGACTCGATCTGCACCGATTGCGTATCGCGTCGGGGATGATTTTCACTTGCGTTCGTCCCCTCGCCCGTTTTGCCCTCTTGGTTGCGTGTTTCACGTCTCTGGGTGGCTGTCGCATGGGCGCTCCGATTCACGTTTGGTCGCCACCGACGCTGCGTTCCACAGTGGGTCATTCGGTGATGGTCCCCAAGATCGTCGGTCCCCGGGAACTGGCCACGCCGATTCATGAGAAACTGCTGCAGGCCGCTCCCGCCGACGCGGGCCGTTCCACCCGCTTGGTTTCCGCCGAATCGATCAACGAATCGACGCCGGGCTTTGATCAAGGCGTCTCGCTGGTGTCTTACAACGCCGACGACGAAAGTGATTTGGCGCTGGCCAAAAAGGCTCAACAAGGACACATCGACTTCATCTTGCGCGGCGAGATTCTGCCGGATCGGCGTCCCCGATCCATCACCGAAGCGGGCAACCGGCTGACCGTTTCTTGGCGTTTAACGCCGGTCAGCGCGGACGTCCAAACACAGACCGAAGGTCGGCCCTTGGGCAAACCGGTCGTGGTGGAATTGGAATCCGCGCTCAAGCGCTACCCCGATTTAGCGTTGGCCGTCGACAAGGATGCGGCATTGCAATCGGCGCTCGTTCGCGAGACCTTGCCGCTGATCACACCGTCGGTTGTGCGGGAACGTGTGCAGTTGGAAATCCCCTACTTGCTGCCCGGCACGCAAGCCATTCGTCGCGGCAATGCCTTGGCAGTCGCCGGCCGATGGGGTGAGGCGGAAGCGATCTGGCAAGAGGTTCACCAGCGATATCCGTTTTCATCCGTTGCGGTGCACAATTTGGCGATCGCGGCGGTGGCCAAACAAGAGTTTGGACAAGCCAGATCGTTGGCCAGTCAAGCTGTCCGGATGAAGCCGACCAAGCTGCACCAGCAAACCTTGGTCTGGGTCGAGCGAGCGCAGCGCGCCTACCACGAGGCCTTCGAGTTGCCGGATCCGCCGGAAGGCTGGTCGGTCACGCGGACAACACGTTGAGCTTAGGAACCGACGCTTGACTCAGCGGTATCGGGCTTCCATCGACAGGCCGTCAAGCGGCCGGTCACTCGAGCGCCGGTCGGATCGTTCTGGCGATTCGAAATCCCATGTAAACCCAACGCGAATCGGCGCCGTGAACATTGCGTTGGGAGGCGCGTGCGTCACCGGGCTGGTACAGCATCGCGCCGCCGCGCGTGATCAGCCTGGTGCGCCCTTCCACGTCGAACCATTCATTGCCGGGATCAGACGCCGGTGCGAGCGATTGGCGGGGGTAGGCGCGATCGACGCTGTGGCACCATTCCATCACGTTGCCCAACATGTCGAACAGTCCGTAGTCGTTGGGTAACAAGCGGGCAACGGGCTGGGTTCGGAACTGGGAATTGCTGACCGTCCAGGCATGGTCATCGAGTCGTTTCGGGTCAAAGCCGAACCAGCGGTTGCGATCCACGCCGCCGCGGCAGGCATATTCCCATTCCGCTTCGGTTGCCAACCGATAACCGATTCGATCCACCGATCCTGCCGAGACGACCATGCCCTGCTTGATCGCATCGATTTCGGGATAACACATCTCGTCTTCGGGAATGCCTTCTTGCTCGCTCAACCAGCGACAATATCTTGCCGCGTCATACCAGGTCAAATTGATCGCGGGGCTGTCCATCGATCGGGCATAGTCTTCGGGATAGTCGAAATCGCTGCGAAACGCCAGGAACTGCTCGACGGTCACTTCGGTGGCCCCGATCGCGTAGTCATGGTCGATCACAAACGCCGTCCGCGGCTCTTTCTGTCCGTCACGCCCCGGTTCATTGCCGTACGAACCGAGCCAAACGGTTGCATCAGGCCGAACGACCACCATCCGCTGTCCCGAGACGGCCAGGAACTCACGATCGGGATCACTCGACGGCGGCAAGGGCAGATCCAGATTCCAAGCGACGGCCAGCGCGAGTGAAGCAGACCGAATGCCCGGGTCAGTCGTTCGCCGAAGCGGATCACGCCAAACCTCCGTGACCGACAACCGTTGTTGCGGACTGACTTGGTCGACCGGAATCAGCTTCAACGCCATCAGGCAACTGCGGACCCTCGTCGCGTCTTGCGGGGCTTGGTCATCTCGTGAGTTTTGAATCTGGTCGAACAACCACTCGGGAGGCAACATAAACTCGCCGAATCCAGCGATGACGGCGCCGCGCGTCTCTTCGCCCCATTGGCCGGCGAGCGCGGCTTTCACATTCTGGTCTTGCTGCAGTCGCAACTGCGCCAGTGCCAGATTGCAGCGAACTCGGGCGGAGGCGACCTGGGCATCGATCTCCGGCAGCCCGCGCCACCAGACCGACTGAAATCGAAACGTCCGATCGTCGTCAAAGGCGGCCGCATCGAGCGAAACGGGAAAGTAACCCTCGGCCATCAGCTTTCCCGCCGCACGCAGGTGATCGAGTCGTCCCTGGTGTTCCAGCAACTTCGCCTGCACGGGAAGATCATGCCACCAGACCGGAGTGACCGTCCCATCGCGTCGACCGTCGATCGCCAAGCTGGATCCCGCCACAAGCACTGGCGAGGATCGATTCCATTGGATGATCTGACGACACTCGTCGGCCGACTGGTTCCAGGCGTCGGCGTATCGAATCCCGCGAATCGTTTGCCAGCGAATGGACGTGAATAGCTCGGGCAGATCCGATTGCCGGACCGAAAGATTGAATCGCGGCAGTGACAGGCCCCGTTGGAGCATCGGCTGCCATCCGTCGCTCTGGTGATGGTTCCCCGGCACCTCAAGATACAGGTCAGCAGCGGTCACGCCGTTGTTCTGCGGCCGACGAATCCAGCTGACGAAATAGCGCAGGGTTTCATCTTCGTCGGCGTAGCCGCTGATACTATCGGGAAGAAAGCCTTCGTCACGATGGTCGCGATTGAGGGCGCGCACCTGATCGGCTGAGAGATCCAACGCATACTTCGACTCCAACGAGTCTCTCGTGAACAGGACAAAACAATAGCGCTGCGCGTCGTGACGATAGACGGCGAGATGTCCGATTCGATAGCCGCTGTCGGCGAGTTTGGTGGCGAGTCCGGCCAGACCATCGCGAGGGACCTGGTGGGCCACGATCGCGTGCGGGCCGATCACCGATTGAAAGGAGTCCAGCTGAACCAAGAGGGCGTCGTCGATTGCCGGGTTGGGTGTCAAATCGACTCGATCACGATCACCGGCGACCCACCAGGGCGACCCCCAGGGACGAGTGACATCGATCACCGCGGTCTCGGCCTGACGGATCTGATCCCACTGCCGCCGCAGCGCATCACGTGCCCGATCCGGATCCGCTTCCATCGTTTCCAACAGCAAGTTGAATTCGGAGGCGTGGGCGGAGCGGACCAGGTCGG
>NZ_JBFHKV010000623.1:0-5058 GCF_041595215.1 Stieleria sp.
GTAAACCGTCTCGACCGTGGCTTCGTCGAGGCAGTCTTCGTCATCGCTGTTCTTGTCACAAACGATGGTTTCAACGCGATCAGCCATCGCGGCGGCAAGCTCTCGGACGCGGCCGTTGTTCATCAGCATGAGTGCCTGGGGAGAGACCGTGGACACGTTTCGCGACAAACAGTTGGGGCCCATTTGGGGATAGTCAAACGTGTCCATCATCGTCGGGATTTCGGTTCGCCGGTATTGCAGGTAAACGCTTCGCCGCCAGCCGCCGCCGTCGGTCGCATTGGCGCTGACCAAGCCGTCGCGATCGATGGAGACGGTGTCGGGGAGTCCGCCCGGCGTGGTGTCCAGTCGGCCGGCGATCGCAAGCAGCGAATCACGCAGCGCTTCGGCATCCATGCGACGCAGGTTCATGTGCGAGAGCAGTCGGTTTTGCGGATCGACTTGGTGCGCCCGCTCGGTAACCTGACTGGATTGTTGGTAGACGCGCGAATTCATGATCAGCCGATGCATCTCCTTGATGCTCCAGCCGCGCCGGATGAATTCGATCGCCAACCAGTCGAGCAACTCGGGGTGCGAAGGACGCTCACCCTGGACGCCAAAGTTTTCCAGGTCCTTGACCAATCCGGTTCCGAAATGGTGGTGCCAGATTCGGTTGACCATCACGCGCGCGGTCAGCGGGTGATTGGGGTTGGTCAACCAGCGTGCCAGCGCGAGTCGGCGGCCGGTCTTGGCGGTGCCGTCGGGGAACGGGGGCGTGACGACGAACGGATTGCGTTGGTCGGTCAGCACCGCGGGTACGCCGGCAGCCACCGGATCGCCGGGTTTGTCGTGTTCACCGCGTCGCAACACGTAGGTCGGTGAGGGACGTCCCAGGTCCCAGAGCGCCCGGATCGCGAGCGGTGGAGCCATCTTGCGCCGCACACGATCAATTTGGCGATCGGCGTCTTCGATCTGTTGCCGCAGCGAAAGGGCGCGCTCGGATTGCTGGGAATCGGGACGCAGTTCGGCTTTGACAAGTCGTTCGACCAAGATCTTTTGCTTCAGCGTGCGATTGTTGTCGGCTTTCTTCAACGCGTTCAACGTCGCCCGGTTGTCGTCTTCGGATTGATCGGGATAGTGATCGCGCAACAGCTGCAACTGCAAGTCGGCCGTCCATTGTTTTTGTTGGCCTTGCAGTTGTTTGATCTGTTTTTCCAGCGGCGGATTTTTCTCGGCGACCTTGCGCCGGTGCTCGGGGGTGGCGACGTTCAGTGTCCGTGTCTTGAAGCTGTCCCAGTCATGTTCGTCCAGCGCGCCTTGGAACACCGCCTTGAGCCGGTAGTAGTCGCGATGGGGAATCGGGTCGTACTTGTGCGAATGGCAACGTGCACACTCCATCGTCAAACCCATCAGCCCTTCGCTGACGACGGTGATTGCGTCGCTGATGACTTTCAGCCGCTCGGGGACGAAGTTCATCGTGCGCGACCCGGTCTCGTCGATTCCCATCCGCAGGAATCCGGTGGCGATCAGTTGGTCGACGATGGCATCGGTGATGGTGTCGGCGTTTTGATAGTCGACCAGTTCGTCACCGGCGAGTTGCTCCAGTAGGAATTGGTCGTAGGGCTTGTCGTCGTTGAACGCCCGGATGACGTAGTCGCGGTATTTCCATGCAACCTTGCGAATCGGGTCGGCGGAGATGCCGCCTTCGGAATCCGCGTAGCCGGCCAGATCCAACCAATAGCGGCCCCATCGCTCCCCATAGTGGTTCGACGCGAGCAACCGATCGATCATCTGGGCATACCAATTCGGGTCGTCTGAATCGCGCCAGAACAGGTACTCGTCCGGGCTGGGCGGCAGACCGATCAGGTCGATATGGGCACGTCGAATCAACGTGTCGCGATCGGCGGTCGGGGCGAGTGAGAGGTCGTTCTCGGCAAGCCGGTCGAGGATGAATGCGTCAATCGAACGGAAACGGCTTGTTGCGACCGGCGGCTGGAACGCCCAGTGTTGTCGGTCTTCGTCGGCGACCGCACGACTGGACGGCTCGGGATCAGAAGCTTGCGTTGCACCGGCCAGTGTTGCCTCGGTCAGGGTTACACCGGCCAGGGTTACACCGGCCAGTGGCGCCCCGGCGTCGATCCACTGACGCAATGTCTGCGTTTCGGCCTTAGTTGGACGCCGCACGAAGAATTTCAACAGAGACTCACTGGGCGGACAGGCATGGCTTTCGATGCGCCGGATCATCGGGCTCGCATCGGCGTCGCCGGGGATCATGGCCGGTCCGTTCTTGCCTCCTGCGATCATGGCGGCGCGGCTGCGAAGGTCGACGCCGGCTTGTCGGATGCGCGGTCCGTGACAGGTGTTGCAACGGAGCAGGAGGATTGGCAGCACGTCGTGTTGGTCGACGGTTTCGGATTTCGATTCGGCCGCGACTTTTGAATGGCCGCCGGCTTCGATCCAGGTGTGAATGGATTTTCGTTCGTCGGCGTCGAGTGGCGGTTCGCCGTCGGGCGGCATTTCCCCGTCGGCAATCACCGACCACAGTCGACTTTCGTCGATCGATTCGGCGAGCAATGGATCACCGGACTCACCGCCCCGGCGCACGCCGGTCATCGAGGAAAGATCGAGTTCGCCCTTTTGGACTTCGCCGCTATGGCACTTGCCGCATTTAGTTGCCAACACCGCTTGGACGGCGTCTTCGAACATCGGCGGGGCGGCCGTGACGTCGGACGCCATCGCGAACAGCACCAGGGTGCAGGCGGCGGCAATGGCAACGACAACTCGTTCGCAACCCGTTCGTGGACGCGGTGCAATTTTCAACGTCATGCCGCTGGCTTTGAGCGTTCCGACGCCCGTTGCGAATTGAAACGCCGATCGTCTCATGCGAACAACTCGTGGACGACCTTGGCGTCTTCGGGACCGGTCAGCCGATGCGTTCGTCCGCCGTGGTGATAGGTCAGTTGATCGTGCCGCAATCCCATCAAGTGCAGGATGGTGGCATGCAGGTCTCGAAAGTGGACTTTGCCTTCGACCGCCCGATCACCGGTTTCGCTGGTGCGGCCGTGTACGTGTCCTCCCTTGACGCCGCCGCCGGCCAGCCAGAACGTGAACCCTTTTGAGTTGTGACCGGTTTCGTCTTTGCCGTCATCGGGAACCAACCCCGGCCGACCGAATTCACCGCCCCAGACCAGCAACGTGTCGTCGAGCAACCCTCGTGCGGCCAGGTCTTCCAACAGAGCGGCGATCGGTGCGTCCACGGTTTCGCAATTCGCCTTCAAGTCACGTCGGTGATTCTTGTGCTGGTCCCAACCGCCATGGTTGACTTCGATGAAACGCACCCCGGCTTCGGCCAAACGCCGCGCCAACAAACATTGGCGGCCGAAGTCGGTCGGTCGGCAGGTTCCGACCGACAGCTTTTTACCCACGCGGTAGCGACGCAACGTCGCTTCGGTCTCGTTGCTCAGATCGAGCAGTTCCGGTGCCGCGGCTTGCATTCGAAAGGCAAGCTCCATCGATTCGATCACGCCTTCGAGCGCCGCATCGCCGTTTCGGTCGGACAAGTGGTCTCGGTTCATCGATTGCACGAAATCGAGTTGGCTGCGTTTGACTTCGGCCGGCAAATGGTTCCCCGAGATGTCGCGGATGGTCGCCAACGACATGTCTTCGCCGTTGGTGCCGATCGGTGTGCCGGCGAACTCCGTGGGCAGGAACTCGCTGGAGTAGACCGACGGCTTGGCTGCATTCAAACTGACGAAGCTGGGCAGGTCCGCGTTCTCGCTGCCCAGTCCGTACGAGATCCACGAGCCCATGCTCGGACGCTTTCGCAGTTTCTCACCGGTGTGGAGTTGCAGGAACGATTGGGCGTGGTTTCCGGTGTCACAATACATCCCGTTGATGACGCACAATCGGTCGGCGTGTCTGGCGGTTTCGGGCATCAATTCGGACACCCACAACCCGCTTTCGCCACGCTGTTGGAACTCAAAAACCGATCCCGGATGTTTTTTGTTTCCCGTTTGTGGTTTGTAATCGAACGTGTCCATTTGCGCCGGACCGCCGCTCATGCAGAGGAAGATGACACGTTTGGCACGCGCGAGCTGGGGCGTTGTCCTCTCGGTGGACGCGCCGGCCGACTGCTGTAACAGCGCTTGCAGGGACAGAAAGCCAAAGCCACAGGAAGCGGTTTGCAGCATGGATCGACGTGAAATCATGGCGGCTCTCTCTCAATCCACGTAACGGAATTCGTTGGTCGTCATCAAGGCCTGGGCGAGACTTGCCCAGGCATGCAATCGGCATGGGTCCCGGTCTTCGTCGCCGCCCGCGAGTGAGGCTTCGGTGGTGCGCAGATACGCGAACGATCGGTCTCGCTCTGATTCACTGGGATGTCGCCCCAGCACGGCGGAAAAAATGGCCCGCAGCCGATCCCCGTCATCACGCAAGTCATCATCGAGCACCCGGCGGGCCAATTCACGCGATTGTTCCACCGCAAACACGCTGTTGATCAAGAACAACGATTGCGTCGGCAAGGTCGTGACATCGCGTTTGCCCCGCACGCTGACACCGTCAGGAAGATCAAACGCGGCCAGTTCTTGGGGAGGCGCGTGACGCAGCATGCAAAGGTAAACACTGCGGTGATAGGACTGGCGGTGCAGGTCGGTCGAGGCACCCGGCGGCCAGTTGATCAACGTGTCCAACGTTTCGATCGCGGACCCTTTTCCCGGGGCGTAAT
This sequence comes from Stieleria sp., assembly GCF_041595215.1. Classification (NCBI taxonomy): domain Bacteria; kingdom Pseudomonadati; phylum Planctomycetota; class Planctomycetia; order Pirellulales; family Pirellulaceae; genus Stieleria; species Stieleria sp. The sequence continues at coordinate 4,703 of NZ_JBFHKV010000623.1, forward strand.
CCAGCCGGCCACTGGCTTGCAGCATGCTGTCTCGCAGCGATTCCGCATCCAGCCGTTTGCGAGCGTGTCGCGACAACCAAATGTTTTCCGGATCCTGTTCGGTCATTCCCGAGTCGGCCAGGCTGCTCAGACCGTACGTTCGCGACAACACAATCGCCCGGATCATCCGCTTGATCGACCAACCCTCGCGGACGAATCGGTTGGCCAAGTGGTCCAACAACTCGGGGTGCGACGGGCGGGCGCCGTACACACCACAGTCATCGGGCGTGGTGACGATGCCGCGGCCGAACAGATGCATCCAGATTCGGTTGACGATGACGCGGGCGGTTTGCGGGTGGTCGGGGTGCGTCAGCCAC
>NZ_JBFHKV010000624.1:0-5055 GCF_041595215.1 Stieleria sp.
CCGTCTTCGGGTGGTTGGAAACGCAGCACGGGATCACCCGTGGCAAATCGGATGACGGAGTCCGACAGATTGGGGCCGTCTTCGGCGGTTGCGACCCGTTGCCAGGACTGCGTCCCCGCTGCGTCGACCAGCGATCGATCGATGATCAACCGCGCATCGGTCGGCTGGCCGATCCGATCGGAAACCACTTCGATGAAGACCGGTTGGCCCTTGGACAACTTGCAAAGGTATTGATCGGTGTCGCTGGCCGAATCAAAGCTGGCTTCCACACACGCCGGGACCGTCAGTTCGATGGGGACATCGGTTTCGTCGACTTCGACCGGATCCCGCGTTACCACGCTAACTGATTTGGGGAACTCGGGTTGCAAGTCGGGCTGTGTCTGGATGCCTTCGGTCACCAGCAAACCGTAGGGATAGGCTGCACCGCCCCGGAACAATGCGTCGTGTACCGCGACGATCAACGGACCGTTGTCGGTTGCCGTCAGCGTGAGTTGCAAATCCGAGTGGTCGCTGCCGATCGCACTGTCCAGCGTTCGCCCTTTGGCGTCAGCGACCGAGACGGCGCCGATCAGCTGGGAATCGATGGCTTGTGCGATCACCCGAATGCTGTATTGCTTGCCGGCGACTGCGTCGAACGAATAGAAATCTCGTCGCTGTGGCGAAACGCGCCGGCAATGCGTTTGTCCAAGTTCCAGGGCAGTTGCCGTCGACGGATCGGTGCCCACCGCGGGGACGATGCGAATCTCTTGTTGGACAACAATCGAACGCGGATTGGAGATCCCGAATCGGCCGACCGCTCGGACTTCATAGCGTCCTACGGGAACGTCGGGGGCGACCGTCACACTGAAGCTTCCGTAACGCGGTGCTTCGATCTTGGTCAACGGTCTGGCCGGGCCGCTCAACAAGGTCGCCGTGATGCCCGGATGCGAGAAAACAAGCTCGCGAACCTCTTCCGTGTTTGCACCCTCGGCGATAGTGACCTCGTACGATGCTCCGGGGGCAAAGAACGATTGGGAAAGCGCCCGGAGTCCGATCACGGGTAGCTGTGCATCAACGTTGCCGCCTGCCATGCAGATCATGGCGAGCAGGGCGACCAACACACGGCAAACGTAAGGCCGGTCGCCGCGCGACCGATCGGCGAAAAAAGGATTGAATGGGTGGGGCATCAGTGGTTGAACAAAAACTCTTTGGAGTTCACTAAGGCCCAGATCAAATCTTCCCAGGGCTCTTTTTGATTCTCGCGTTCCCCCAGATAGCTCAGCGTCGACTTGAGTTCTCCGTCGTTCGGTTCGCGGCTCAACGCCAGCTTGTACAGTTCTCGAATCTTGACTTCGGTCGGTCGTGAACTGTCGGCGGCAAACGCGGCGGCTCGTCCCTGGTCATGCGTCAGCTTTTTCTGCATCTCTTCTGAATTGAGCAGGTGCAGACTTTGCGCAAGATTCGCCTCCGAGGATCGCTCGCACTCGCAGGCCGTCTTCGAATCGGGCTGACCAAACACGGACAAGAAATACGAATTGAATCCGGTGTCGGGCAGTTCAACGGCGCGTGTTCCGGCCGGCATCCCGGCGAACGCCGTGGACGCTCCGGTGACCACATCGATCGAATCGAGCAGCGTTTCGGCTTGCAAGCGTTTGGGGTAGTAACGCGAGTGGCTGCGACGATCGATGACGTTGTCGGCGAGCGCGTCGGAGGAGGCGTTGTAAACGTCGGAGCGACAGATCAGCCGGATCAACGCTTTCAAGTCGTAATTCGATTCGACGAACGATGCCGCCAAGGCATCCATCAGTTCGGGATTTGACGGGGGATTGGTGACGCGCATGTCGTCTTCCGGTTCGACCAATCCGCGTCCCAGAAAGTGTTTCCAGTACCGATTGACGAGTGCTTTGGCAAAGAACGGATTTTCTGGCGACGTCACCCAGTCACTCAAGTCACCACGCGGGTCGGTCGCCGCATCGGTCTGAATTGCTTCGGCATCGAGTCCGGCCGGCGACACGTTCTGGCCCGTTTTCGGATGCTTGGCCGACGGTGCGGCGATGCGGGTCACGAATGTGACGTCGGTACCCTGCGTCTTCTTTGAAATGGTCGAGAAGAAAGCCGACATTCTCGCGTAGTCCTCTTGGCTCCACTTCTCGTACGGGTGGTGATGGCAACGTGCACACTGAATCCGCTGACCCAGGAACAATTGGCTGATGTCTTCGACCCGTTCGTTCTGGTCGGTGACTTGCGATAGCCAAGCGGTCGCGGGGTTGCTGAACAGCGAGCCGCTGGCGGTGAGCAATTCGTCGACGAGTTGGTCGTACGGTTTGTTGTCGCGGAACGACTCCTTCAACCAATGATGAAACAGCATGTTCGAGACTTGCAGCGAACCGCCGGTGCGTCGGTTGCGCAGGATCACGCCCCACTTGCGTGCAAAGAACGAGGCGTAATCGTCGCTCGCCAACAATCGTTCGACCGTCTGGGCGCGTTTGTCGGCCGCGTCGTCGGCAAGGAACGTGTTGGTTTCATCCAGGGTGGGAAGCCGACCGGTCAGGTCCAGCGTCACGCGTCGAAGAAACGTCGCGTCATCGCATGGCGGCGACGCGGGAATTCCGAGCGAGTGGAGTTTCTTGCGGACAAACCGGTCCACCACGTTGACCGATTCGGGTGCGGCCGGATCACCATCGGCGGCGATCGACTCGGAAGGCATCTCAATTCGCAAGGGGATTTCGGCGCGGAACACCGTCACGTGACCTTGGTAGCGGGCCATCACGGCGACATCGCCGACCAACTGGCCGGTTTGCACCAGTCCCGTGGCACTGACTTCCGCCATTTGCGTGTCGTTGGATTCGTAGACCGCCGCTCGGGTGACGTCTTCGACCGAACCATCGCTGTACGTCGCGATCACCGAGAGTTGTTGCTCGCTGCCGCCGGCCATTCGGCGAACTTGGGGATAGCAGCGGATCGAACTGACCGTCCGGATTTCGCCTTGGTCGTAGGGCATTCCCTGTGAGATCCATCGCCGCAGGACGCGGTACTCGTGCGAGTCGCGATCGGTCCGGGCTCCGCCACCGTGTGGCATCGCGTTGATCGTTTTCATCAACAACAGACTGCGATCGGGCGAGGCCAACGAAACACGACGCCCGCGAGATTCCGCCACCAATCGTTTGTGATCTTCGCCGGGTTCAAAACCGAGCAAGGAAAGCCGAAACCCGTTTTGACCGGCGATCTTTCCGTGGCATCCGCCGCCGTTGCATCCCAACTTGGTAAAGATCGGAACGACTTGCCCGCAAAAGCTGACCGGTTGAGCCTGGCCGGTGCCGGAAACGACCAGCGTTGCGGTGGCGTTTGCACCATCGTCACTGGTCGCTGACAACGTGACGGTCCCGTCGGCCAGCGGAGTGACCAATCCACTCGGATCGATCGAAACCAAACCGTCGGGCGAAGCGGTAAATGTCACCTGCCGCGTCCAGTCGGTCGTCAGGCCGTTGGATTCAGATCGAGAAACGATCAGTTGCAGCCGAGCGTCGGTGCCGACCAACTCGGTGGCAGCGGCGCCTGCGGCGTTGTCGATGCGCAGGGTGTCGGCAACGGAATGGAGGGCGGGCAAGCAGAGCAGTGCGAGGAGAGCGAGGGCTCGGATCGCAAGCTGGGAGCCTTTGGGATTGGTGGGGGTCATGCGATCAACTCGGCGATCGGATCACTGTCGACCAGAAATTGCGGGCGTCCGGTCGGATCGGCAATGGTGGTCGAGTGGGTGTCGATGCCCAGGGTGTGGTACAGCGTCGCGACAACCTCTTGCATGTCGACCGGGCGTTCGACCGCCTCTTCGCCCATTCGATTGGTCGCACCGATGGCTTGACCGGTTTTTAACCCGCCGCCGGCCAGCCATGCGCAACTGACTTTGGTCCAGTGATCGCGTCCGGCGTTGGCATTGATCTTGGGGGTGCGTCCGAATTCACCCCAGACCGCGATCGCGACATCGTCCAACATGCCCCGCTCGTCCAAGTCATGGACCAGCGCACTGAGGCACTGGTCGAGTTTGCCACCGTGGTCGCGGACCAGGTCAAAGTTTTGACCGTGGCTGTCCCAACGCCCGTAGCTAAGGCTGACGACACGGACGCCGGCCTCGACCAACCGGCGCGCGACCAGCAATTGATCGTTGCACGTCGGGGCTCCGTCGTACTGATAGTTGTACGGTTTGCCGTCGCCGTAGCGGGCAACGATTTTGGGGTCTTCTTTGGACAGGTCCAACGCATCGACCAACTTGCTGCTGGTGAGCACATCGAGTGCGCGTTGGCCGAACGCATCCATACCTTCCATCGCCCCGCTGATGTCGATGTCCCGGCGCATCGTGTCCAGTTCGTTCAACAACTGGCGGCGATCTTGCAACCGATCAAATGAAATCCCTTTCAGCGTCATGTTCTGCATGCCCGGCCCGTCGGGCTTGAAGGGCGAATAGGCCGACCCCAAGAAACCGGCTTGACCGGAGTCGGACCAGGGGACGTGACGCGTCGGCGCGGCGAGGCCGACAAAGGGCGGCACCGAGGGATCGACCGGGCCGAACAATCGCGACGCCGCTGCACCGATCGAAGGACGGCCGCCGAGGTTCTTCAACGAGTTGCCTTCCCAACCGGTAAAGCATTGCATCCCGTCGTGTCCGCCGCGGCAACCGACGACGCTGCGAATGACCGCCGACTTGTCCATCAACGCGGCAAGTTTGGGGAACACCTCGCAGATTTGAATGCCGGGCACGTTGGTGTTGATCGGCTGGAATTCGCCGCGGACTTCACTGGGTGCCTCAGTCTTGATGTCCCACATGTCTTGGTGCGGTGGACCGCCGGCCAAGAAAATGTTGATCACCGATTTGTGTGATCGAGGTGAGGGAGACGAAGCTTCGGCGCGGTACAGGTCGGCCAACGAGAAGCCGCCCATGCCGAAGGACAGGCCGCCGATCTTTAGAAAGCTTCGCCGGTTTCGTCCGTCGCAATAGCGACTGGAAGGACCCTTGATCGTCAACATGATCAGGCCGGGGTGAGTGGTGGGATGATTCAGGTGGGACCCGGGCGGGATCAATCC